>DATASG010000043.1:0-19174 GCA_036269295.1 Vicinamibacterales bacterium
GGCTCTTCTTCGACACTTCATCCGGCTCGAGGTTGTCGATGCTGATCTGCAGGAAGTCGAGACCCGCCGCGTTCAGCTCCTCGATGCGCTTCGGCACGAGGAAGTAGCCGTTCGTGATCAGGCCGGCCATCATGCCGCGGCCGCGGATCCGGCGGATCAAGGCGTCGAGGTCCGGGTGCAGCATGGGCTCGCCGCCGCTGAACGCGACCACGGAAGTGCCGAGGTCGGCGAGCTTGTCTATCCGCCGCAGCATCGCCTCGGTTGGAACCGGCGGCGAAACCTTGTCGTACTCGTTGCAGTAGCCGCAGTCGATGTTGCAGCGGCGGATCGGCACGATCTGCACGAGCAGCGGGTGGGCCGTATCGACGAGCCCGCGCGCGAACTCCCGCAGGGAGCGCGCTTTACGGCTGACACCACTGAAAGACAAGCCTCAATTATAGCATCAGGCCACAGACGGCTCCGGCCGCAGGCGTTTCAGGCGCTCGCCGACCTTCATCGAGCCGGTGAAGATTGGCGCCACGGGAATGAAGCCCAGGACCTGGTGCCGGGCGACCGCCGTGAGGCCAGCCGATGCGATGCAACCGCAGTTTTCACAGTCGGGCGCGCCGCCGAACTGACACGGCGTGATCTTCGTCGTCAAGTCCGCGGAGATCGTCGTCGTCGTGCGCGCGAACACGCACTCGGCCGGCGATGACGGCGGCTGGGCGTACGCCTCGATCATCCCCTTCGGCATGTTCAGCTTGGGATAGCGGAGGCGAAGCGCGAGCAGATCGGCGATGACCTTTGCGCGGTCGGCTGGCCGCAGCCGCTCTTCGGACGCCTCCCCGAGCTGCGGGGTGTAGAGGCTGAACCAGATCTTCTCTACCGTCTCCCGGGCCGACCAGAACTGGAGGAACTCTTCGATGTAGCCCTGCCGGTTCACCTGCTGGCGCGTGACGGTGCAATGCACGGTGATCGAATGACCCTGGATGTGCTTGAGGATCCGATCGTAGGTCGCCGGCGCGCGGCGGACGTCGTGCTCTGCCTGCAGGCCGTCGATCGACACGACGATCGAGAGACGCGGGATGCCACGCCATTGGGCGGGAATCTCGCGAACCGCGCTGGTGACGAGCTGTACGTGGATGCCGCGCTTCGAGAGCAGCGGCAGAATCGTCGTCAGCTCGCGAAACCGGACCAACGGCTCGCCGCCGACGATGGAGACATGGAGTGGGCGATGGGCGTCGACGAGCGCCAGGACGCCGTCGATCAGCTCCTGGCCTTTGAAATCACGGACTTCGCGAAGCGTGAGATCGCCGCCGAGGTGATCGTCGCCATAGGCGTAGCAACCGGGACAATGAAGCGGACACTCCCGGGTGATTTCGATGGAAAGCGCAGGCGAATAGCCCGCGAGGATGCGACCCCAGGCTGAGAAAATACCTTCCATCGACCAATAATAGCAGTCGTCTGCTAGGATTTCGGTCGGTTGATTACATATGAAACGACGCACGCTCCTTCAATGGCTTGCCGCGGTCCCCGGGATGCTGCCATTTCAGCCGCTTCGCCTGTTCGCGCAGCCGCGTGAGCTGACGGCTGATGCCATAGCAGAGCTTCATGACCTCGCCTCGACGGTCCTGCCTTCGACACTGGGCGACAAGGGTGTCCGAAGCGTGGCCGACAAGTTTGTGGCGTGGACGCGGGGCTATCGCGAAGGCGTCGCGCTGGCGCACGGATACGGTCATCCGCGCCTGCAAAAGTCGGGACCGTCCCCTGTGCCTGTCTACATCTCGCAATTGGCTGAGCTGGCGGCGTCCGCAAAGGCCAAGGGCGTGCGCTGGCCTGCGCTCGACCTGGAGACGCGCCGCTCGATTCTGGATGCTGCGTTGGCGAAGGCCGGCGTCCGCAATCTGCCGCCGCGTCCGATCGGCCAGCACGTCGCCGCCGACCTGATGGCGTTTTACTTTCGCAGCAGCGAGGCGAACGACGCCTGCTATCAGGCGCTGATCAACCGCGAAGTCTGCCGTCCGATCGCGATCACGACCAGAAAGCCGGAGCCCCGACCATGACAACACGACGATCAACGCAGAGCCCGCGGAACTCGCAGAACAGAATGACTCTGCGGTTTCTGCGGGTTCAGCGTTGTACGTCGTGGCCGTGAGGTCTTATGCCTGTTCACGAAACCGACATCTGCATCATCGGCGGCGGCATCACGTCCGCGATGCTCGCGGAGCGGCTCGCCGAGCTCCGTCCGGGCGTTCGCATCGCCGTGGTCGAGGCGGGCAAGTCGATCTTCGACGCGCAAAACCGCGGACGATACCGCCAGCGCGCGATCGATTACGGCGAGCACCCGTGGCCCGGCGATTACATCGAGGATCAGCAGGCCGACGGCATCATCTCGATGACCATGGCGGTCGGTGGGCTGGCGCTTCACTGGGGCGGCGCCTGCAACCGCTTCTCCGAAGAGGATTTGCGACTCAAGTCGCTGTATGGGCTGGCGACCGACTGGCCGATCGCGTGGCAGGAGCTCGAGCACTACTATGGCGAGGCCGAGCGGCGGCTGAATGTCAGCGGCGAGCCGAGCCCGCACCCCGAGGATCGGCGGTCGCAGCCCTACCCGCAGGGTCCGATTCCGCTCTCTTACAACCTGCAGACGCTGAAGACCTGGGCAGAGGAGAGCGGAATCCCGTTTTCGCCGCTGCCGATGGCGCGAAACCTGACGCCGTTCGGCGGGCGTGGCAGCTGCTGCGTCTACGACACCTGCGGCGAGGTCTGTCCCTCGGGCGCACGCTACTCGCCCGACTACACGTTCAAGCAGCTGATCGCGCCCAAAAAGATCGTGCTGCACGATCAGACATTGGTGCGGCGCCTGATTGTCGACGAGACGCGATCCACCGTTGTTGCCGCCCAGGCGGTGCGCCAGGATCGACCCGAGGATCCGATCGAGTTCCGGGCCAGGACGTTCGTGGTCGCGTCCGGCTACTGCTGGAGCTCGCATCTGCTCCTGTTGTCGAAAAGCGCGCGGTTTCCGAACGGGCTCGCCAACCGGTCCGGCCTGGTGGGCCGCTACATGAACGGGCACCGGTTCATTCAGGCCACCGCCAACATCGACGCGCAGACGTTTCCGGGTCAGAACATGACGCACAGCCTGATCTCGCGGCAGTTCTTCCGCTGTCCGGCCGACAAGCCGTTCGTCCGGCACGATACGCGCGTCTGGGAGAGCTCGGCGGGCCGCGATCCACGGCTTCGCGCGCCCGGCGGAGCGCTGCTGCTTGGCGACGAGCTGATGGCCGACTGGCGGTCGCGGACGAAGGGCAGCTCGGTCCGCCTGCGCGCGTACGTCGACGTCCACCCGTCAGCGGACAGCCGGCTCACGCTCGACCCGTCGCACACCAATCGCTGGGGCGACCCGATGCCGAAGATCGAGCATCACTACGACGCGGCGACGCTGTCGAGGGAGGCGGCGACCAGGGCGCATGTGCTGGGCGTATTCAATTCACTCGCGAAGGCGAGCAACGGTCGGATCGTGAACACGAACGAGGGCGACTACCTGGACCATCCGGGCGGCGGCTGCCGGATGGGGGCCGACCCAGCGACCAGCGTCTGCGATAGCTACGGCCGCACCCACGATCACGAAAACCTGTTCGTGGTCGGCGCCCCGACGACGCCGACCGGCGGCTGTACGAACGGGACGCTCACTTTTGTAGCGCTGACGCTTCGCTCCGCTCAGGAGATCGCGCGGCGATGACAGGAAATGCTGACTGCTAAATTCTGATTGCTAATTTATTCAGCAATTTGCATTTAGCAATTAACAATGAGCGAGTGCTCTTATTTCGCCGCCGTGAACATGATCTCCACTGCCGCATCGGCGCCCATCAGGCCGGCGCCGACCGTCGCCCGGGCGGGGAAGTCCTTGCCGAACGCCTCGCGGTACGACGTGTTCATGTCGTTGAACTTGGTGAGATCCGGCAGATAGACGACGCCGTCGACGACATCCTTCCAGTCGAAGCCAGCCGCCTTCAGGGTTCGCCCAATCCGCGCGATGGATTCAGCGGCCTGGGCCTTGACGTCCCCCTTGTTGGTCGCGGTGTTGCCGAGGACGCCGGACACATAGAGGCGATTGCCGGCGCGAATGGCCGCGCTGAGGTTGGGGTTCTTCGTGCCGGCCGTGCCATCGGCGTTCGGCGTGGTGAACGCGCTGCGGTTGGAGGCCTTCACCGCTACCATCGTGACCTCGACGATGTAGTCAGACGAGGTCAGCAGCGTCTTGACCGTGGCGCGCGCCGGCGGATCGGTCGGGAAGTAGGTCTGGTAGACCTTGTTCATATCCTGGAACGCCGCCTGATCGGAGATATAGATGCGCGCAGCGACGACGTCGCGGTAGCTGAAGCCGGCAGCGCTGAGCACGGCCGCGCCGTTGTCGAGCACCGCCTTCGTCTGCGTCGCCATATCGCCCTTGATCGCGGTGTTGTCCTTGCCGTTGCGCGCGATCAGCCCGGACATGAACAGCGTGTTGCCGGTCTTGATGGCGTAGCTGTAGGGATTCGGCGACGCGCTCCACTCTTTGGGGTTGACGACGACGCGTTCGCCGCCGTTGGGGACCGCGACCATCGCGATCTCGACCAGCCCTTCGTTGAGCAGCGGCACCATCACGGTCGTCCGCGCTGGCGGATCCTTGGTCCAGTAGCCGCGGTAGACCTCGTTCATGGCGGCGAAGTCGCTCTGGTTGCGCAGGTAGACCGTGACGCTCGCGGCGTTGGCGAGGCTCGATCCGGCGGTCTTGAGCGTGCCGCTGATGGTGTCGAGCACCTGCTTGGTCTGTGCCTTGACGTCGCCGCCGCTGCCGAGGGTGCCGGAGACGTAGATCAAGCCGTCGGCCTTGACGGCTGCGGCAAAAGGCAGCGCCGGGTTGGCGCCTGGGAAGAACTGCTTCGAGGAGGACTGCGCAAAAGTCATGGATACCGCCGCAATGGAGAGGGCGAGGATGGCAAACAGGCGCATGGGTGGCTCCTTCAGAAGCCGCCATTCTATCCGGGTCCGGCGTTGTCGGATCCCACCAACTGCACCTTGACTGCCAGAGCCGAGTCGAATTCGGCGAGCCGCGACGGCCCGAGGCGCTCGACCGCGTCCAGCGCCGTGCCGGCGTCGCGCATCAGCGCCGCGACGTCGACAGACTGGCACGCCGGCGCGAACGGCGCCAGATATCGGGGGCCGCGCGTCAGCATGTAGACGGTGCCGTGATGATTCAGCCGACGCAGGTGGTGGAAGGCGACGCCGATCTGCAGGATGCCCTGGTAGAGATAGCGGATGTCGCGGCGCTCCGCCCGCCACAACAGCTCGAGCGTCTCATGCTGCTCGAAGTACTCACCGCGGTTGAACTGCGCGATCCCGTCGAGCAGCTCCGGCGGCGGCGGTTCGTCGCACGACATGAGATAATCTTAGAAGACGATGATCGAAAAGCGACGATCGAAGATTCAGGGGTGGGGCGTCTACGCGGCGCAGACGATTTCGAAGAACACGCGCGTCATCGACTACGCGGGCGAGAAGATTTCCAACCAGGAGAGCCTCAGGCGGGAGCGGCGTTACATCAGCCGCGGCCACATCTGGTGCTTCAAGCTCACCAATCGCACGGTGATAGACGCCGGCGTCGGGGGCAACGACGCGCGCTTCATCAACCACTCGTGCAAGCCGAACTGCTATATACACATCTACGGCGGGACGATCTGGATCCGCGCCGCGCGCAAGATCCGTAAGGGCGAAGAGCTGACCTACCACTACAACACGGATGGCGAAGGGCTGATCAAGTGCCGCTGCCGTCCAGGATGCCAGCACCTGATTTGAGACCGCAGCACGTTTTCTACCTGCACGGGTTCGCCTCTTCGCCGAAATCGACCAAGGTCGGCTATTTCAGCGAGCGGTTGCGCGAACACGGCATCGACGTACGCTGCCCGGACTTCAACCTGCCGGACTTCGCGACGCTGACCATCACCCGGATGCTCGCCCGGCTTGGCACCGAGCTCTCGACGCTCGATGGCGCGCCGGCGACGCTGTTCGGCTCGAGCCTCGGCGGCACGCTCGCGATTCTGGCCGCGGAGCGATTCGCGGCGCAGATCGACAGGCTGGTGCTGATGGCGCCGGCGGTGATGTTCGCCAAGCCCGGTCATCACCTGCTGCCGCCGGAACGAATCGACGAGTGGCAGCGGCGCGGGTCGTTGCCCTTCTTTCATTACGCCGACAACGCCGAGCGGCCGCTCGGTTTCACGTTCTACGAGGACAGTCTCCGCTACGACGCCTTCGAGGCCACCATCCACCAGCCGACGCTGATCTTCCAGGGGCTGCACGATGCCTCGGTCGATCACCGCACAGTGGAGGCTTTCGCTCAGGCGCGGACGGGCGTCACGCTCTCCCTGCTCGACGACGATCACCAGCTGGTCGCAAGCCTGCCGCGGATGTGGACGGACATCCGCGCCTTCCTCGAGCTCGACGAATGATTGGCGGTCGCACAATCGCGATCACGATCGCGATGACGACCGCGTTCACGATCACGGCCCGATTCGGGCTTCAGGGTTCAGCGTTGAGGGTGCGTGAGGCCCTGGGCGCCGGGCCGCAGGCGGCGGTGCCACCCGTGCTGCGTGTGGGCGTCCTCAATCCGGGTGGCGGCTACAGCGTCAAGGAACTGCCAATCGAGACCTACGTCGCGCGCGTTCTCGCGGGCGAGGCGGTGCGCGACAGCGAGCCGGCGGCGCTCGAGGCGCTGGCGGTCACCGTCCGCACGTTCGCGCTCGCCAATCGTGGCCGCCATCGCGCCGACGGCTTCGATCTCTGCGACCAGACCCATTGCCAGGTGCTGCGTGCGGCAGTCGCCGCGACGGAACGCGCCGCGAAGGCCACCGCGGGCCGGTTGCTGCTGCGCGACGGAGCACCGGCGTCGGTCTACTACTCCGCCTCGTGCGGCGGGCGAACGCAGTTGCCGTCCGACGTCTGGCCGGGCGCCGACGATCCGCCGTACCTGCCGTCGAAGGAAGACGACGCGTGTCAGGGTGCGCCGGCGTGGACCGCGGAGCTGCATGAAACCGATCTGCAGCGCGCCCTGCGGGCGTCGGGCTTCAGAGGCCAGCTGCGCGACCTGAAGATCGCCTCGCGCAACGCCTCGGGCCGGGTGGCGCGATTGCAGCTCGACGGCCTCACACCTGATCAGATTTCGGGCCAGGACTTTCGCGTCGTGATCGGGCGGACGCTCGGCTGGCAGCACGTCAAGAGCACCGCGTTCGAGCTGCGCAAGAAAGACCGCTCGTACCGGTTCAGCGGCCACGGCTCCGGCCACGGCGTAGGGATGTGCGTCATCGGCTCCGCCCGTCTCGCCGAGAAGGGCTCCACCGCCGAAGAGATCCTGGCGCGCTACTTTCCCGGATTGGAGCTTTCGCCCGGCGGAGGCGATCGGCTGACCACGGCGAGTGGGGTCAGACCCGCCAAACCGCCGATTGGGGCGCCGCTGGCCCGAGGGGTAAGACCCGGGTCTGACGCCGTTGGCTCGGGATCCGTGCCAGATGTCCTCGTATCCCTGCCGGACGATGACGAAGGGGAGCGGGACGCCATCGTGAAGCAGGCGCTGAAGGCGCGCGATGATCTATCGCGGGCGCTGGGCGTGCCGGCGCCGCGCGTGACGCTGCGCTTTCATTCCACAACCGACGACTACGAGCGCGCGACCGGGCAGGCATGGTTCACCTCAGGCGCCGTCGTCAACAACGAGCTGCACCTGCTGCCGCTCGCGGTGCTGCGCGATCGCGGTGTGCTCGAGCGAACGATCCGCCACGAGCTCGTCCACGCGATGGCTGACGCCACGTTGGCGCAGCGGCCGGCGTGGGTGCGCGAGGGCGCCGCGATCTATTTCGCGGGCGAGCCGATGATCCCGGGCGAGCCGCAGCAGCGGCCCGCGTTCAAGCCCGAACCGCGCGCCTCGTGCCCCGGCGACAACGAGCTGCTGCACCCGGTGTCGGTCGGCGCCCTCAGCAACGCCTACGCCAGGGCGCGCGCCTGCTTCGCGAAACAGATTCAGTCTGGTAGGACATGGAGAGAAGTACGGTGAGGGGGAGCCCCCTACTTAGGCTCAGGCACCGCCGGAACCGTGTACGTCTTCTTCAAGGCCGCCTGATACTCGCCGAAGAGCGCCTTGATCCCGTCGAATTCCGTCTTCACCGCCGTGCGGTAGTCGGCGCGGGTCGCGAAGTCGAAGAGGACGGCGGACATCGCCTGCGCGTCGACCGTGAATCCCTTGTGGCCGATCTCCTTCAGGTTGTCGGCGTCCATCTCGTAGGTGTGGTTCGACCAGGTCGATGACTGGGCACTAAAGCCGACGCCGGGGATGTCGCGCGAGACGCTGCCGGTCTCCTCGTACCCTTGCGGCTTGGCCGGATCGGGGCTGATGCCAGTGGCGCCGAAGTTCTTCATGTACTGGAATCCGACCTCCGCCAGCGTCGCCAGGCCGATGCCGTCGAGATCCTTGCCGTAGTGCTCGATCTTCACCTTGGTTCCGGTCGAGAGCGCCGCGGCCTTGGCCGCGTTGTCGACGAACTCCACGACCTGCTGCAGGTAGACCTCGTCCGGATAGCGGATGTAGAAATCGGCGACGGCTCGATCGGGGACCACGTTGGGCGCCGTGCCGCCTTCGAGAATCACGCCCTGGATGCGCGCCTCCGGACGGATGCTGATGCGCGCGGCGTCGAGGTTGTTGAACAGCTGGATGACCGCCTGGAGCGCGTTGCGACCCATCCACGGCGTCATCTGGTGCGTCGGCGCGCCGCCGAAGGTGTATTTCGCGCCGACGATGTTCAGGCAGCAGGAGCCGAAGCCGTGCGCCGGCCGCGAGGTCGTGCTCGATGAATGGCTGCGAACGATGATGTCGGCGCCGTCGAACGCGTGCGCCTCGTGCATCACCGTCTTGGCGTTGGGCGGCATCATCTCCTCGCCAGGGGTGCCGTAAACGACGATGCTGCCAGGGCCCTTGGTTCGGGTGAGATATTCGGCCATCGCAATCGCCGCCGCCATGCCGACCGGCCCCTGGGCGCTGTGCTGATCGCCGTGGAACGCGCCCTTGGTACCGCGCAGCGCGTCGTACTCGAGGATGATGCCGAGCACCGGGCTGCCATTGTTCCCCTTGAATTTGGCGACGAACGCCGTCGACAGACTCGCGGTGCCGTTCTCGACGCTGAAGTTGTGCTGGCGGAGATAGTCTGTCAGCTTGCTGACGGAGCGCTTCTCCTCGAAGCCGATCTCGGGATGGGTGGCGATGTCGTCGGCCAGCGTGAGGAGCTCCTTGTCCATCAGCTCCTTCGCCCTGGCGACCACCTGGTCGCGGGCGGCGTTGGCGCCGGTCAGGCGCGTGACGAGCGCCGGCACATCGAGCGACTGCTCCAGCGCCGCCATCTTCTTCAGGACGTCGCGCGCGGCGTCCTTCTCGGTCGGTGTGTCCTGCGCAAGTAGCGCGATGGGCGTGATGAGGAACAGAGACAAAAAGACCGCGGATCGTTTCAGCATGATGGCGCCATTATAGCCATCGCCGCGACGCCGGCGGGCGACGCCTCCGTTGGAGCTTCAGTGGCGATCGGCGGGCGGGTGCAGACCGCTTCGCCATTTGACGATTGGGCGGGACAGAGCCTCGCGCTTCAGGGAGTCGGCGTCGACGGCGTGAGTAGGATAGGAGGCCGCGCCGACAGCGATCCGCAGCGGCGCCGGGAACTCATGGCTCTCGATGCTGGAACCCAGCCGGTTGATGACGCGCTCGGAGTGCTCCAGGTCGGCGTCGAGGAGGACCAGTGACAGGGTGCCGCGGCCGGTATGCCCGAGGAGGTCGGAATCCCGCACCTGGCTGCCAATCAGCTGTGCCACTTGCAGCAGCGTGCCCGCGTCGGCGGTGACCGCGTCGCCTTCCGATTCACGACTCGCTTCCACCGTGACCAGGGTCAGATAGTTCTGCGAGCGGACCGCCCGTTTGAGCTCGGAGTCCAGGACGAACTCGAACGCGCCTGACGTCAGCAGGTTGGAGTTGTCTTCGAAGAAGGTGGTCATCTGTGAACCCATGTCGAGACCGTTTCTCTACTTGCGCGAAATGCCGCACTCTTTGATCTTGTTGAGCAGGGTCTTGTAGCTGACCCCAAGCTGCTCGGCCGCGCGGCGCCGGTTCCAGTGGACGCTGTTGAGGGTCTCTTCGATGAGCGCGCGCTCCGCCTTGATTGAGGCGGACTTCGCGACCTCGGCGAGCTTCGAGCCACTCGACGGCGCGATCGGCTCGGCCGCCGCCAGCAGATCGTCGTCGACCGCATCGGGCGGTTCCGGGAGCGGCGTCGGCGACGCGCCTTCGGGCGCGCTCGATCCGACGCCCACTCCAGCGACCGCGTAGGCGGCATGCGGACGGCCGACTCGGGACATCTCACGCACCACCAGGGTCTCGTCCTGCAGGATCACGATTCGCTTGATCATATTCTCGAGCTCGCGAATATTGCCGGGCCAGTCGTATGACTGGAACAGGCTGGCGAGCGTGTCCGAGAGTTGAGGCACGGGCCGGTTGTAGCGGCGCGCGTAGCGGTCGATGAAGAACGTGGTGAGGTTCGAGATCTCGCTGCGGCGCTCCCGCAGCGGCGGCACCGTGACTTCTATCACCTTGAGGCGATAGTAGAGGTCCTCACGGAACTCGCCGTGGATCATCATCAGCTCGAGGTCGCGGTTGGTCGCGGCCACGACGCGCACATCGACGTCGATCGATTTGTTGCTGCCAAGCTTGGTGAACTGAGCGTCCTGCAGCACGTGCAGCAGCTTGGCCTGCAGCGCCGCCTTCATCTCACCGATTTCGTCAAGGAAGATGGTGCCGGTGTCGGCCTGCTCGAACTTGCCGATGCGCGTGGTCGCCGCGCCCGTGAACGCGCCCTTTTCGTGGCCGAACAGCTCGCTTTCGAGCAGCTCGGCCGGCAGCGCGGCGCAATTGACCTTCACGAACGGACGCGCACTGCGCGACGAGCGCTGGTGAATCGCCCGCGCCACGAGCTCCTTGCCGACCCCGCTCTCGCCGCGAATCAGGACGGTGACGTCGCTGTCGGAGACTTGCTCGATCACCGACGCGATCGTCTGCATCTCGGGGGTGTTGCCCCAGAACAGGAACGCCCGGTCCTGGTCGTCGGTCAGCTGACGGCGCAGCTCGGTGATCTCGGTGACCAGCCGCGTCTTCTCGATCGCGTTCTTGATCGCCGCATCGAGCGCGATCTCCCCGAGGCCCTCGGGGTCGTCCGGTTTGACGACGTAGTCGGCGGCGCCGAGATGGACGGCCTCGACGATGGTCGCGGCCTGCTCCCGCCCCGAGAGCATGATCACCTGCATCTCCGGCTTCGCGGTCTTCAGCGCACGGAGCGTCTCCAGCCCGGTCATGCCCGGCATCATGACGTCGAGCAGCACGATGTCGGGCGGATCGCCCTGTTTCACCGCGGCGAGCAGCTCGTCGCCGCGCGAGTAGGACCGCGTCTCGTAGCCCCGGAGCGAGAGAAACGTGCGCAGGTAGTTCGAGAACGCGGAATCGTCATCCACGATCGCGACGTAGGGCTTCTTCAACGCTTCAACTCCGTAGGGGGAACGATATGATGACCGAGCCGCGGGCGAGAGGGTCGGGAGAGCCGGCGCTTCCTGACGTACTGGCCGGCGACCAGATGCGACCGCCATGACCCTCGATGACGCGTCGCGCCAGCGGCAGCGCCAATCCCATGCCGCCGCGTTTGTCGTCGAACGCCGCCGGCGCGCGGTCGTATGCCTCTTGTACGCGTCCCTCGTCAGCTACGATCAGCAGCGCCGCGGGCTGTCCGTCGCCCGCGCCGAAACGGCGCTCGGCGACGACGCTGGTGGGCCCTGGCTTTTCGCGCAGAATGGCGCGAAAAATCGCGTCAAACGCCGTCTGCAATCGACCGGCGTCTCCCGTGATGCTCGCGTTCTCCGAAGGGCCGATGAGCTTGAGCTGCACGTCGCGCTCCTCCGCCTCATGCACGAGCGCGGCCACTTTCTCCAACAGGGAAAACAGGTCCACCGGCTGTTGCCCCAGCTTGACGACGCCGCTGTCGAGCTTGCCGATGTCGCTCAGCTCCGCGACGATCGCCACCAGTCGGGCGCACGATTTCTCGGCCTCGTCAATCATCCGGCGCTGCCGCTCGCTCATCGGCGGGTCCTGATCCTTCTGGAGCATCCGCAGGTAGCCGCCGACGACGCTGGCGGGCGTACGGAACTCGTGCACGGCCAGTGACAGCAGCGGCGGATATGGATTGTTCGAAGAGTCCACTGGATCAGCTTATCACTGCCTCCAGAACCTCATATCCTTAGTTCTCAACGTGTCCGTTCTCCTCAGCGTCATCATTCCGGTGTATCGCGACGCGGGCGCCCTGGCGCGGACGCTCGCCGGTACCGACTTCTCAGGGGCGGAGCTCATCGTCTCGTCGGTGTCGGGCGACGACTCTGTTGCGCCGGTGCGGCTCGCACACGCGCAGGCCCTCTGGATCGAGGCGCCGCGCGGGCGCGCGACGCAGATGAACGCCGGCGCCGCCGTGGCGCGCGGCGAGTGGCTCGTCTTTCTGCACGCTGATACCTGTCTCCCGCGCGGATGGAAGCGGGCGATCGAGCTGGCGGGCCGCGATTCGCGCGTGAACGCCGGCTGCTTCAGGTTCGCGCTCGATTCGGCGTCGACCAAGGCGCGAATTCTCGAGATTGGAGTGCGCGCCAGGGTCGCGCTGCTCGGCCTGCCGTACGGCGATCAGGCGCTCTTCGTGCGGCGCGACGCCTTCGTCGCGCTGGGCGGCTACGCCGACCTGCCGATCATGGAGGATGTCGATCTCGTGCGGAGGCTGCGACGGAAGGGCCGGCTCTACCGATCCCCTCTGGCCGCGACCACGTCGGCCAGGCGCTGGGAGCGCGACGGCTGGCTCCGCCGGACCGCGCGCCATCTGACGCTGATTCTGCTGTATTTCTGCGGCGTCTCGCCGGCGCGGCTGATTCGGCTCGACCTCGCGCGCCGATCCCATCCGCTCCCGCCCGGCGGGCGTATGTCCTTATAATAGGAACACCATGCTGATCAAACGCGCGGCCGACATCCGCAGCTCGGAAATCACCGACAAGAAGCTGTACCTCAACCGCCGCGAGTTCCTGGCCGCGACCGCGGCGACGACCGCGGCAGTGGCCGCCGGTGCGCTCGGCACCGAGGCGTTGGTCCACGCGGCGACGCCGGCGCCGCATGGCCGCAAGCTGGAGAACGTCAAGAAGAGCCCGCTCAGCGTCGACGAACGCCCGAACAAGTGGGAGGAGATCACCACCTACAACAACTACTACGAGTTCGGGACCGACAAGGATTCGCCCTCGATGCTCGCCCGCAACTTCAAGCCCGAGCCGTGGACGGTCGCGATCGAAGGCGAGTGCGCGAAAAAAGGGAACATGCCGCTCGAGGACATTCTCAAGGGGCAGGCGCTCGAGGAGCGCGTCTACCGCCACCGCTGCGTCGAAGCCTGGTCGATGGTCATCCCCTGGGTCGGCTTCCCGCTCTCGGATCTGATCAAGAAGTGCGAGCCGACGTCGAAAGCGAAGTACGTCGAGTTCACCACGCTCTATTCGATGAAGATGATGCCCGGCCTGAGCTCGTCGGTGCTGCGTTGGCCCTACGTCGAGGGACTTCGGCTCGATGAGGCGATGCACCCGCTGACGATCATGACCGTCGGACTCTACGGCGAAGTGCTGCCGAACCAGGACGGCGCGCCGCTCCGCCTCGCGGTGCCGTGGAAATACGGCTTCAAGCACATCAAGTCGATCGCCAAGATCAAGTTCGTCGAGAAGCAGCCGCTCAACACCTGGCAGGAATCGGCGGCCCAGGAGTACGGCTTCTACGCCAACGTCAATCCGACGGTGGATCACCCACGCTGGAGCCAGGCCACCGAGCGCCGGATCGGCGAATTCCTGCGGCGCAAGACGCTCATGTTCAACGGTTACGGCGATCAGGTGGCCAGCCTGTATTCCGGGATGGATCTGAAGAAGAATTACTAGCTCAGTGGATCACCTGCCGAGTTGAGGCGGGGGCTAGGGGCTTAGAGCATCTTTTGAAGCTGTCGGATCGCGCCGTTCGCTTTGGCCTCAAGCCGGTCGTGTTGCTGGCGTCGCTGGGGCCGTTCTTCTATCTGTTGTGGGCAGCGCTGACCGGCAATCTCAGCGCAAACCCGCTCTCGGATCTCACCAACGAAACCGGCGTCTGGACGCTCCGTTTTCTTTGCCTCACGCTCGCGATCACACCGCTGCGCAAGCTGACCGGCTGGAACTTTCTCATAAGGTTCCGCCGCATGACCGGCCTGTTCGCCTTCTTCTATGGCTCCCTCCACCTCCTGACCTACGTCGTTGCTGACCGCTTCGCCGGCCTCGATCAGGCGGCCGGCTGGGTCGACGCGTTCGGCGCCGGGCACGCGCCCGGCTGGGCGCTGCTGGTGTCGACCGGGCGCGGGCTGGCCAAGTCGGTCGGCGAGGACATCTACAAGCGGCCGTTCATCACCATCGGGTTCGCCGCCTGGACGACGATGGTGCCGCTGGCGCTCACGTCGACCGCGGGATGGATCCGCAGACTGGGAGGCAAACGCTGGAAGCGGCTGCATAAGATCATCTACCTCACCGGTATTCTCGGCCCCCTGCATTACTGGTGGTTGGTGAAGGCTGATGTCAGCCGTCCGCTCACCTACGCGGCAGTCGTCGCGCTGCTTCTCGGCGCGCGGATATACTGGAATCGGGCTCGCAAGCAGGCGGTTCCGGCGCGCGCCACCGTCACACCCGCGTGACCACTGCCGTCGGCGTGTTTGCGCGCGCGCCGTCCTCGATCGGCAAGACCAGGCTCGCGCCTCATCTTTCACCCGCTCGCCTTCGTGCGCTTCGTGCCGCCATGCTCGCCGACACGCTTGGCGCGCTCGCGAGCCTGACCGGCGTGTTCCTCTTCTTCACGCCTGACGAGGCAGAACAGGAGGTCGGGTCGCTGGCCGGCCCCGCGATACCGTGTCTGCCGCAGCGCGGCGCCGACCTTGGCGCCCGCATGCTTGGCGCGGTGCGCTACCTGCTCGAGGATCGCACCTACGACGCGGCGCTGCTCGTCGGCTCGGACATTCCGCTCGTGACAGCGAGCCATGTTCGCGAAGCGGCTGACACGCTGCAGGCGGACGGCGGCCTGGTGCTTGGCCCGGCCGACGATGGCGGCTACTACCTGATTGGGATGACGCAGCCTCACGCGGCGCTGTTCGAGGGCATCGCGTGGGGAGGCGAGAGCGTGCTCGCCGACACGCTGCGGGTAGCGGAGCGAATCGGCGTCGGTGTCCGTCTGGTGAGGCGCGCGTACGACGTTGATACCTTCGACGATCTGTCGCGCCTGGAACGCGATCTGGCGTGGACGCCTGCAGATGTGTCTCCAGCCGTCCGCCGCTGGTTCAGGGACGGGTGATGCGAATGCCGCGTCCCAATCCGCGTGATCCGTGGTCGTGCTCAGCGGATGGTGATGCGGCCGCCGACGGCCGGTCCAATGTTCTGCCTGGCGGCGACGTACTTTTCGAGCGCACTCGAGACAAGGTTGCCGGCCTCGGGCGCCACCTTGACCGGCTGTCCCGCGAACATGGTGTAGCCGTCGCCTTGCTTGAGCATGAAATCAGGAATCGCGACGGTGTAGGTCTTGTTCGGTTCGAGCGGCTGGCCGCCGACCCTCACGTCGCGCACGCGGCTGGCTGCCGGCGCGTTCTGATCGACCGTCATCGTCAACCCTGACACCTGCGGGAACATGCCGTTCTCCACCGGCAGCATTGACACGCCGTGACTCAGCGCCTCGAGCACCACGCGCCCGGGCAACGCGAGGACGCAGACGACGTTGTCGAACGGGTGGATCTCGATCAGCGTGCGCCGCGTGAGCGGGCCGGCGGGGAACAGCCGGTTACCGCGGATACTGCCGGCGTTGGTGATGGCGATGTCGGCGTTCGCGTCGGCGCGGATGGCGTCGGCGACCAGATCGCCGAGGTTGGTCTCTGCGGAGCGTAAGTGAGCGCTGACGCCGTCCAGCGGCTCGCTCGCCGTGCCGGCGACCGTGTCCAGCGCCGTGCTCAGGCGCGATTCGAACGAGGCGATCGAGGCGGCGGTCTTCGGATCGTCCGCCAGTGCGTTGGTGATCGGCAGCAGCTCGTAAAACCGCTCGATGGTGCCGCTGACGCGCTGGTTGACGTCGATCCGGGCGACGAACTTCGCGTCAGACCCGGCCTTGCTGATGAACGAGCGGCGCTCGGCGGCGGTGATCAGGTAGTGCTCGTGGCCGCCGATCACCAGGTCGATCTCCGGATACTGCTCGACCAGCGAGCGGTCGTCGGCGAAGGCGAGGTGGGTGACGGCGACGATCACGGTTGCGCCCGCCTGTTTCAACATCGGCAGGTAGCGGCCGGCCGCCGCCAGAGGGTCCGAGATCCGGGTGTGTTTCAGCTTGTCGCCGGTGATCTCCTGCGTGTTCAGGCACAGGCCGATGAAGCCGACTTTGATCGCGCCGAATTGCCTGACCACGTATGGCGCGGCGCCACCGATCGGCTGTCCGGTGTCGGTGTCGATGACGTTGGACACGACCCACTGAAACGTCGCCTCGTGCATCCGTTGGATCAGGACATCGTCGCCGAAGTCGAACTCGTGGTTGCCGAGGGTCGCGAGGTCGAGGCCAGCGGCGTTGAGCGCCGCGATCATGTGCTCGCCTTTGAAGACGCTCGAGGCGACCGACGGGGAGAGAAAGTCGCCGGCGATGACCAGGAACGGGGTGCGGCCGGCCTTGGCCATGTCCTGCTTCAGGGTGGCGACGCGCGCCAGCCCACCCTGGTTGTCGATCGGCACGGTGGTGTAGACGTCGTTGATTTGCAGGAAGGTGACCGGCGCCGCGGTGCGCGCGGCAAATTCCTGCTGCGCCGCCGCCGGAGCGAACCAGGCGGCAGCGACCAACGCTGCCACCAGCAGCGACGGGCGTCGAGTGAGGAACGACGAAGGTCTCATCTGTACTGCAGCCACCCGCCTACCTGCGCCAGATCGACGTTGCCGCCGCTGAGGACCACGCCGACGCGGAGGCCGCGGATCGGCGTCGGGCCTTCGAGTGCCGCGGCGGCGCCGAGCGCGCCTGTCGGTTCGACCACCAGCTTCATCCGCTCCCACAGGTAGAACATCGTTTTCAGCAGCGTCGGATCGTCAACCGTCGCCATGTCGCTGACCTGCTCGAGGACGATCGGGAAGGTGAGCGAGCCGAGCGACGGCGTCCGGGCGCCGTCGGCGACCGTCTTCGGGTTGTCCACGGTCTGCAGCGTCCTGGTCTTGAACGATCGCGTCGCATCGTCTCCCGCGGCCGGCTCGACGCCGATGACCCGGCAGAGAGGCGACATCGCCCTGGCGGCGATGGCGGAGCCCGAGAGCAGCCCGCCGCCACCGCACGGCACGAACAGCAGATCGAGCGGGCCGATCTCGTCGATCAGCTCCCGTGCCGCGGTGCCCTGGCCGGCGATGATGTGCGGGTGATCGTAGGGCGGGATCAGGGTCAGGCCGCGCTCGGACGCGAGGCGTGTGCCGATCGCCTCACGGTTCTCGGTGTCGCGATCGTAGAGGATCACTTCACCGCCGTAGCCTTCGGTCGCGATGCGTTTGACCGCCGGCGCGTCCGATGGCATGACGATGACGCGCGGGATGTTCAGCACCTGGCCGGCGAGCGCGATCGCCTGGGCGTGGTTGCCGGAGGAGAAGGTGACGACGCCGCGGCGGCGCTCGTCGGCGTTCAGGCGCGAGAGCGCGTTGTAGGCGCCGCGGAACTTGAAGGCGCCGGCGCGCTGGAGGTTCTCGCATTTGAAGAAGAGGTGCGCGCCAGTGCGCGTGTCGATGGTCTTCGAGGTCGCGACGGGGGTCTTGTGGGCGATTCCGGCGATCTGTTTCGCGGCGCTTTCGACGTCGGCGAACGTGGGCAGGTTCATTTCAGCTGACCGCTCAACTCTTCGTAGACCTTTCTAATCGCGATCGGTCCCTGCGACGAGGCGAGGGTCCACGACGCGTACTCGCCCCAGTTGGCCTGTGTGACGGCCTGATCGACCGGCACGCCGGCTTTGTAGAGGCGCGTCGCCTCGGCGATGACGGCCTCCATCGCTTTGTGATAGGCGCGAATCTCTTCCCGCGAGACCGCGCCGGTTTCGGTGAAGCCGTGACCGGCGATATAGATGTTCGCCTGCATCGCTTCGGCTTTGTCCAGCGCCTTCAGCCACTCGCTCGGGTAGGCGGAGCGCATCGCGGGGAAGACGCGGTTCAGATAGATCTCGCTGAGGAAGAGGATCTTCTGGCCGGGGAGATAGACCGCGAGGTCGCCGCCGGTGTGCGAGCGGCCGAGGAAGAGGACCTGGATCTGCTCGCGTCCCATCGTGAAGCTTTTCCTGTCGGCGACCATTTCGGCGTCGGCAGGCGCTTTCCATCCGCCTTCCCGGCCGGCCTTGGCCGCGGCTTCGGCGGCTCGATCGAGGATGGCCTTCGAGGTCGGGTGGATGAGGTAGTGCACGCCGGCCGGGAATGCGGCGTTGCCGGCGGTGTGGTCGCCGTGATCGGACGCGATCACCACGGTGGTGATTGGCTGCGTGGTCACTTTCCGGATCGCGTCCACCAGGCCTTTCGTTTCGGCGACGCTGCCCTGGCCGTCGGCCACCAGGACGCCGGCGTCGGTGACGACGAACATGTTGGTGGTGGTGAACTTCTCGGGCCCGGCGTGGAAGTCTTCGTAGGTGTAGACGTTATCGCTGACCTTGATGGTGCGGGGAAAATCGCTCAGCTGCATGCCGCGCTTGATGGGGTCGGCGGTGCGGACGACCGGCTGCTGGGCGATGATGATGGCCGGTAGAAAGGTGGCGCTGATCGCGCAGGCGACGAACCGCTTGAACATTGCGGCGGGCTCCTTGGTGGATGACGAATGCGTATGCTATCATCAGGGTTCTTCAGGTGACGCGGGGTGGAGCAGTCCGGTAGCTCGTTGGGCTCATAACCCAAAGGTCGCGGGTTCAAATCCCGCCCCCGCAACCACATTGAACGCACTTAGCCCGCTCAGCAGCCCGAGCGGCGTCGCGACCGCCCGAAACCCATACTGGTAGAACTTGACGTTCTCCATCCCGAGCGACGGATCGCCGTC
>DATASG010000044.1:0-14654 GCA_036269295.1 Vicinamibacterales bacterium
CGACGAAGCTCGGGACCAGTCCCTCGACGAAGGCCGCTGCCGCGCCCGCGTCGTCGCTGTCGATTGACGCGCAGAACAAGCTCGTCGCCCAGAACTGCGCGAGCTGCCACAGCGAGAAGATGCACTCCGGCGAGCTCGTCCTGGCCGGCTTCGACGCGGCGAAGGTCACCGAGCGTCCCGACGTCACCGAGAAGATGATCCGCAAGCTGCGCGCCGGCATGATGCCGCCGCCCGGGGCGCGGCGCCCGGACGCGGCGACCACGCGCGCGTTCGTCGAAACGCTCGAGGCGAAGATGGACGCCGCCGCCGCGCTCAATCCCAATCCGGGCTGGCGGCCGTTCCAGCGCCTCAACCGCGCCGAGTATCACGCCGCGGTCAAGGATCTGCTCGGCATCGACGTCGACGTCAACGCGTTCCTGCCGCCCGACACCATCAGCCGCGGCTTCGACAACGTCGCCGACGTGCAGGCGTTCTCGCCGACGCTGATGGAAAGCTACCTGCGGGCGGCGAGCTCGACCAGCCGCCTGGCGATCGGCGATCGCAACGCCAGCGCGACCTCGGTCACCTACAAAATCGGCCGCACCGGCTCCCAGATGCGCCACGTCGACGGCGCGCCGATGGGCACGCGCGGCGGCGTCTCCGTCGTGCACACGTTTCCGGCCGACGGCGACTACACGATCAAGGTCTCGCTGCACAACGAGCCGCTCGGCGGCGTCTACGGCCGCACCACGATGGCGACGCTCGACATCAAGGAGCAGATCGAGGTGTCCGTCAACGGCGAACGCGCCGCGCTGCTCGACCTGAACGTGCGGATGAGCGAGACCGATCCGAAGAACAGCCTCGAGCTCAAGACGCCGCCGATTCATATCGGCGCCGGCCCGCAGCGGATCTCCGCCGCCTTCATCCAGCGCTTCGACGGCCCGGTCGACGACCTGCTGGTGCCGCTGGAGAACACGCTCGCCGACGTCAACATCAGCTTCGGTGTGACCGCGCTGCCGCACATGCGCGACATGACGGTGCTGGGACCGTCCGCGGTGACCGGTGTCTCGGACACGATCAGCCGCCGCCTGGTCTTCACCTGCCGCCCGACCAGCGCCAAGGAAGAAGAGACCTGCGCCGCCGAGATCGTCAAGAACCTGACCGGACGGGCGTTCCGCGGCAGCTCGACGCCCGACGACGTGCAGGATGCGATGGCGTTCTACGAGAAGGGACGGCAGACCGGCGACTTCGAGGCCGGGATCCGCATGGCCCTGCAGTCGGTGCTGATGAGCCCGCGCTTCCTGTTCCGAATGGAGCAGGCTCCCGCGGTGGTGAAAACGGTCAAGGCCTCGTCCACCTATCGCATCAACGATCAGGATCTCGCCTCGCGCCTCTCCTTCTTCCTGTGGGGCACCGCGCCCGACGCCGATCTGCTGAAGGCCGCGAGCGCCGGCGGGCTTCGCGCCTCGCTCGCTCTCGAGAAACAGGTGCGCCGCATGCTGGCGGACCACCGCTCGGACTCGCTCTCGACGCGCTTCGCGGGCCAGTGGCTGCGCCTGCAGGACCTCGAGAAGATGCATCCGGACTACCTGCTGTTCCCGCAGTACGACGACACGCTCTCGCAGTCGATGAAGCGCGAAATCGAGCTCTTCTTCGACAGCATCGTCCGCGAGGATCGTCCGGTGCTCGACCTGCTGACCGCCGACTACAGCTTCGTCAACGAGCGGCTCGCCAAGCACTACAACATCGCCAACGTGACCGGGCCCGAGTTCAAACGCGTGCAGCTGCCGGAGTACCGCCGCGGCCTGTTCGGTCAGGGCAGCATCCTGACGCTGACGTCGTATGCCGATCGGACCTCGCCGGTCCAGCGCGGCAAGTGGATCCTCGAAGTCCTGATCGGGTCGCCGCCGCCGCCGCCGCCGCCGAACGTGCCGCTGCTCGACGACACCAAAGCGGTGATCGGCGGCAAGAACCTCAGCACCCGCGAGCGCATGGAAGAGCACCGCAAGAACCCGGCGTGCACGTCGTGTCACAAGGTGATCGACCCGCTCGGTCTCTCGCTCGAGAACTTCGACGCCACCGGCGCGTGGCGGATCAAGGACAACGAGGTCCCGGTCGACGCGATGGGCGATCTCTACGACGGCAGCAAGATGGACGGCCCGGCCGGGCTGCGTCAGGCGATGCTGAAGCACTCCGACGTGTTTCTCCTCAGCTTCACCGAGAACCTGATGACCTACGCGCTGGGCCGCCGCGTCGAGTACACCGATATGCCGGCGATTCGACGCATCATTCGCGAGGCGGGCAAGAACGACAACCGCATGTCGGCGTTCATCGTCGGCGTCGTCAACAGCGGGGCGTTCCGGATGGCGAAGGCCGCAGATACGCATCAACTGACCGCGGACGCCGGCGAGGCGAAGCGGTCGAGCTCCGGTTCACGGTAGAGGAGAGCCGAATGTTTATCACCAACAGGAACATTTCCCGGCGCACGGTGCTGAAGGGCATGGGCGTCACCATGGCGCTGCCGCTCCTCGAGGCGATGGTGCCGGCGCGGACGATCCTGGCGCAGGGCGCCGGCGCCGCCAGCGCCAGAAAGCTGCGCTTCGTCGCCATCGAGATGGTGCACGGCGCCGCCGGCAGCGCGCCGATCGGTGCCCAGAAGCACCTCTGGGCGCCGGCGGCGACCGGCAACGCCTTCGATCTGAGCCCGGGCTCGCTGAGCCCGCTCGAGCCGTTCCGCGACTACGTCACCATCGTCAGCAACACCGATGTGCGCAACGCCGAGGCGTTCACGGCGCCGGAGATCGGCGGCGACCACTTCCGCTCGAGCGCGGTCTTCCTGACCCAGTCGCATTGCAAGCAGACCCAGGGGTCGGATCTTCACGCCGGCATCTCGATCGACCAGATGTTCGCGAAGAAGCACGGCCAGGACACCCCGATCCCGTCGATGCAGCTGTGCATCGAGAACGTCGATCAGTCGGGCGGCTGTTCCTACGGTTACTCCTGCGCCTACACGGATTCGATCAGCTGGGCCTCGCCCGAACAGCCGCTGCCGATGATCCGCGACCCGCGCGTGGTGTTCGATCAGCTGTTCGGGGTCGGCGCCACGCCGGCCGACCGCAAGGAGCGCCGGGCGGAGGATCGCAGCATCCTCGACTGGCTCGGCAGCTCGATCGGCCGCATGAAGAAGGATCTCGGCGCCGCGGACCGCGCCCGCCTGAACGACTACCTCGACGACGTGCGCGAGATCGAGCGGCGGATCCAGAAGATCGAGGCCCACAACAGCAGCGGCGAGCAGCGCGAGCTGCCGGGCGCCCCGGTCGGCGTCCCCGACTCGTTCTCAGAGCACGTCAAGCTGATGTTCGACCTGCAGGCGCTGGCGTTCGCCTCGGACATCACCCGCGTGTTCGCGTTCAAGCTCGGGCGCGACGCCTCGAACCGCGCCTTCCCGGAGAGCGGCTACAAGGGCGCCTTCCACTCCGCCTCGCACCACCAGGAGAAGGAAGACCGCATCGTCGACTTCGCCAAGATCAACAAGTACCACGTCAGCATGGTTCCGTATTTCCTCGAGAAGCTGAAGAACACGCCCGATGTGGACGGCAACCTGCTCGACAACACGGTGGTGCTCTACGGATCGCCGATGGGCGACTCCAACGTCCACAACCACAAGCGGGTGCCGCTGTTCCTGGCCGGCCACGCCGGCGGCGCGCTCAAGGGCAACCTGCACATCAAGGCGGCCGACGGCACGCCGCTGGCCAACGCGATGCTGAGCATGGCGCACGCGCTCGACCTGGACATGCCCTCGTTCGGCGACAGCACCGGCGAGCTCGATCTCAACAGCGCCGCGGCCGTCGTCGCGACGGACAAGGCATAACGAGGACCTATGAAGCTGATGCGAGCGCTTCGATTTTCGGTCCTGGGCGCGATCGCGCTGACGGCGCTGATCCACGCGGCGCCGACAGCGGCGGTGGCAGACGCGGCGATGCAGGGAAACCGTGACGCGGTGCGGGTGCTGCTGAAGCAGGCGGCCGACGTCAACGCCGCGCAGGGCGACGGCATGACGGCGCTCCACTGGGCGGCGATGAAGAACGACGCCGACCTGGTGCAGACGCTGCTCTTCGCCGGCGCCAACGTGCGCGCCACGACGCGTATCGGCTCCTACACGCCGCTGATCCTGGCCGCCAAGAGCGGCAGCGGATCGGTGATCGCGCCCCTGCTCAAGTCAGGCGCCGACGCCAACAGCGCGACCTCGAACGGCACCACGGCGCTGATGCTGGCGGCGGCGTCCGGCAACGCCGACGCGGTCACGCTGCTCATCGACGGCGGCGCCAAGGTGAACGAGCATGAGCCGGTCCGCGGCTTGACGGCGGCGATGTTCGCGGCGGCGTCCAACCGCGCCGCGGTCCTGACGCTGCTCGCGAAGCACGGCGCCGATCTGAAGGCGACGTCGAAGGTGACCGATCTGGCGGCGCTCAGCAAGGATCCGGCGGCGCTGCGTGAGATCACGTTCGGCAACCCGCCGCCTCCCGGCGAACCGCCGGCCGGCGGACGCAACGGTCCGGTGCCTCAGGCGCCGGCCGCGGGGGGCCCGGGCGGTCGCGGCGGCCGCGGCAACCAGGTCGCCGGCGTCGATCGCAACTATCAGCTCAACGAGCTGGTCGCGGCGCAGGGCGGCCTCACCCCGCTGCTGCTGGCGGCGCGCGAGGGACACAGCGATGCCGTGCAGGCGCTGCTCGGCGCCGGCGCCGACGTGAACCAGCCGAGCGCGGGTGACCAGACGACGCCGCTGCTGATCGCCACCATCAACGGCCACTTCGATCTCGCGAAGCTTCTGCTCGAACGGGGCGCGGCGGCGAACGCGGCCTCGGAGAACAACGCCACGGCGCTGTATGCGGCGTTGAACTGCGAGTGGGCGCCCAAGGCGCTCTATCCGCAGCCGCGCGCGCAGATGAACCAGAAGACCACCTACCTCGAGCTGATGAAGGTGCTCCTCAACAAGGGCGCCGACCCCAACGTCCGCCTGAACAAGAAGGTGTGGTACTCGGGCTACAGCTTCGACCTCTCCGGCGTGGACGAGACCGGCGCGACGCCGTTCTGGCGCGCTGCCTACGCGAGCGACGTCGATGCCATGAAGATGCTCGTCTCCTACGGCGCCGACCCGAACATCCGCACCAAACGCATCGCGGGCCGTCCGCGCGCCGGCGACATCGAACGCGACGTGGTTGACGTCTCCGGATTGCCGCCGGTGCCGGTCGGCGGCCCGGGGGTCACGCCGCTGCAGGCGGCCGCCGGCGTCGGCTACGGTGAAGGGTTCGCGGCCAACTCGCATCGCTTCGCGCCCGGCGGCATGCTGGCTGCGGTGAAGTATCTGGTCGAGGAGCTGCACGTGGACGTCAACGCGCCGGATCACGAGGGCAACACCGCGCTGCACCACGCGGCGGCGCGCGGCGACGTCGAGATGATTCAGTACCTGGTCTCGAAGGGCGCCGACGTGAAGGCGATCACGCGGGAGGGCAGGACCACGGCGGACATGGCCAATGGCCCGGTCCAGCGCATTCAGCCCTATCCCGAGGCGCTGGCGCTCCTCGAAAAGCTGGGCGCCAAGAACAATCACAAATGTGTGTCATGCTGATTTGGTCTAAATTGTAGGTTTAGGGTCGTCGACCCGATATCAGATTTTTGGATCCAAGCCGCTTCGCGGGAACGCGAGGCGGCTTTTTTTGTTTGTCGTGCAAGATTCCCTACAGCTTTGTCCCGTTTTGTCTTGACAGCCTACCCGACCGACCGTACGGTAGGGTCCGTTCGCTCGCCGGGTGACTGAGCCTGCTACCCGGTTACCGTGAAAATGGGGGGATAGGGTATGCGTCGAGTGGTTCTGTCTATGACGGTGCTTTGCGCCGCGGTGTTCTTCCTTCCGAGAACGAGCTACGCTCAGCCGGCAATCGCGGGTGTCGTGAAGGACACGTCCGGCGCGGTCATGCCCGGCGTGCTCGTCGAGGCGTCCAGCCCGGCGTTGATCGAGAAGACACGCTCCGTGGTCACCGACAGCGCGGGACAGTACAAGATCGTCGAGCTCACGCCCGGCACCTATGAGGTGTCGTTCACCCTCGCCGGCTTCAAGGTCGTGCGCCGCGGCAACATCGTGCTCGAAGGCAACTTCACCCCGACCGTGAACGCCGAGCTGCAGGTCGGTTCGCTGTCGGAAGTGCTGACGGTCACCGCCGAAGCGCCCACCGTCGACCTCGTCAACAACACCGCGACCTTCGTTGCCAACCGCGACGTGCTCGACGCCATCCCCACCACCGACCGCAGCACCACCTCGCGGGCGCTGCTGATCCCCGGCACGACGGTGACGCCGTTCGTGTTGGGTCAGTTCAACCTCACCAGCCACGGATCGTCGACCTCGGATTTCACGATCGCGATCGACGGGCTGCGCGTGAACAACCTGTGCGGCAGCGGCCAGTACAGCGGCTTCTACATGAACGACGCCAGCGTCCAGGAGCTCACCTACAGCACCGGCGCCGAGTCGGCGGAGATTCAGAGCAGCGGCATCCGCGTCAACAGCGTGCCAAAAGACGGGGGCAACAAGTTCTCGGGCTCCTTCTTCCTGTATGGCCAGGGGAGCTCCCTCCAGTCCGACAACCGCTCCGACGCGATGAAAGCGATCCAGGCCAACGGCCTGCCGCTCATTACCATCGCCGGGACCGCCTACGACTGGCAGATCAACCCGTCGTTCGGCGGCCCGCTCGCGAAGGACAAGCTCTGGTTCTACTTCACCTACAAATACCAGGACAACAAGTTCTACGTTCCGAGCGCGCACTTCTCCGATGGCAGCCAGGCGTACCGGAACTCGATGGGCAACTACAGCGGCGTCGGCCGGCTGACCTGGGCGGCGTCGAGCAAGGACAGGGTTCGTCTCTACATCGAGAAGCAGTTCAACGGCGAGTTCTACAACGGCTTCAACACCTATGCGGTGTCGACGCCGGAAGCATCGACCGACGCGTTCGGCAGGGGATGGATTCCTCAGGTTCGGTGGACGCGGGCGCAGTCGAACAAGCTGCTGCTCGAGGCTGGTATCTCATACTACAACCAGCCCTACGAACAGGACTGCAGGGCGAGCGTGAAGCCCACCGATCTTCCGGTGTTCAACGCCTCGACCGGCCTGCTGTCGGGAGCGTGCGGCTACACGATTCCGCCCTATTCGAGCACCACCAAGGACTACAGCACGATGGCCTCGGCCAGCTACGTCACCGGCTCGCACGCGATCAAGGTCGGCATGACCGATGGCTGGGGTCAGAACTCGCGCACCTTCTCGCCCAACGCCAACATCGACGCGCTGATCAAGGTCAATGTCCCTGGTCTGAACGATTTCCCGTTTGCGGTCGTGGTCTACAACTCGCCCGCGTCGGCCGTCCAGAACGTCAACAGCGACTTCGGCAGCTACGCCCAGGACACCTGGACGATGAAGCGCATCACGCTGAACTACGGCGCGCGCTTCGAGCACTTCAACGCCTCGATCCCCGCGGAATCGTCGGCGGCGTCGACCTGGATCGGCGCCCGCAACTTCGCGGCGATTCCTGATGTGCCGAACTGGAACGACTGGGCGGTCCGCTTCGCGGCTGCCTACGACCTGTTCGGCAACGGCAAGACGGCGCTCAAGGCGAATGTGGGCAAGTACGTCGCCTCGCAGGCCGCGGGCTACGCGCAGAACTTCAACGGCATGAGCGGGACGACGCAGCAGGTTACCTGGAACGACCTCGACCACAACGGTACTATTCTGGACGCGGCCGGCAACATCGAGGTCAACGAGGTCGGTCCGCGCGCCGCCAACTTCGGGCAGATTACGGTCCGGCCGGATCCGGCCCTGGCGCGCCCTTACAACTGGGAGTACAGCGCCGCCGTGCAGCACGAGTTGCTGCCGCGCACATCGGTGACGGTCGGCTTCTACCACCGCGATTTCTACAACCTGCAGGTGTACGACAACCAGAACGTGAGCCAGGCCGACTGGGCCGCGTTCTCGATCGCGACGCCCACCGACCCGCGCCTGCCGCTCTCCGGTCAGCCGATTCCGATCTACACCCTCAACCCGGCCAAGGTCGGCGTTGCGATCGACAACCTGTATACCTACTCGACGCAGAACAAGTCGGCCTACAACGGCTTCGAGGTGAGCGCGAATATCCGCCGCGACAAGTTCCTCCTGTTCGGCGGTTTGACGACCGATCGCCTGATCACCTCGAGCTGCGACGGTTCGACGGGGACCCAGGACCTGAGCGCGCGCGGATCGTCGGCGCGCGACAACCCCAATTCGCTGCGCTTCTGCGACGTGAACCTGGCGACCTCGGGTCAACCTGCGGGAGTGTTCAAGACCACGGTGAAGGCGTCGGCTGCGTATTCGTTCCCCTACGACATTCAGCTGAGCGGATCGTTCTCATCGATTCCCGGTCCGGGCATCAGGGCTGATTACACCGTCACCTCGGCGATCGCGGGCCGCCCGATCATCGGATCGACGACCGGCGTTGCCTCGACGATCGTTAACCTGGTCGAGCCGAACTCGCTGTTCCTGCCCTACCAGAACCGTCTCGACATGCGCATCGGCAAGACGTTCAAGCTGGACCGCGCCAAGATCCAGGGGTTCGCGGACGTGTTCAACGTCCTGAACGCGGGCACGGTCATGGCCGTCAACCAGACCTACGGTGCCGTTGCGGCGACCAACGGTTGGATGACGCCGACGCAGATCATGCAGGGACGCTTCGTCCGGTTCGGGATGCAGATGAACTTCTGATCTGAGAATCTAGGGATTTGAGAATCTAGGGATTTGAGAATCTGAGGATTTGAGAATCTGAGGATCTGAGGATCTGAGGATTTGAGGATCTGAGAATCTGAGGATCTGAGGTGCGCCACGCGTCGACGCCCAGATCTTCAAATCCTCCCATCCTCAAATAGATCCTTAGATCCTTAGATCCTTAGAATCCTTAGATCCTTAAATCCTTAAATCCTTAGATCCTTAAATCCTCAAATCCTTAGATTTCAGTGCCCCTCATGCTCCTTCCGATATTCCTCCTCCGCAACGACCTTGTCCTTGTTGGCTCGGATCTGGCGCTTGCGCGAGTCGAGCGCGTTGGCGGCTCGCGACTCGGCTGAGCTCACCGCGAATCCCGACAACAGCTTTTCGAGATCGCCGCTCTTGCACGACGGGCAGGTGACGGGCGGATCCTGCGGCCGGGACAAGGCCTCGAACTGGTGGCCGCAACTCCGGCAGTGAAAATCGTGAATCGGCATGATGAACCTATTCTGGCAGCGTCGCGGCGACGCGGCGGGGATCGATCCGCCAGACGCTGCCCGCCTCGAGATTCGACAGCCACACCGAGCCGAGGCCGACGCGCACGGCATCGCCCCCTTTGCCGGTGAATTGCTGCACGACGGCGTTGGTGGCCGGATCGATGCGCGACAGCGGGTACTCGAACGCGGTCACCCACACGGATCCTTCGCCGACCGCGATGTCCCCTCCGCTGCCGGGCACGCCCACCTCGATCGTGGCGACGACCTTGTTGGTGGCGGGATCGATTCGCGACACGCTCCCGTCCCCCTGGTTCAGCGCCCACACCGCGCCGCCGCCCGCGGCGATGAAACGCGGCGTCTTGCCGACCGCAATGGTCTCGACGATCAGGTTGGTGCGCGGGTCGACGCGCGTGACGAGGTTGCGCTCGCTGCTGGTGACCCAGAGCGCGTCCTCACCGTAGGCCAGGCCGTACGAGCCCGGCGCCACGTACACCTCCGCCACGATAGTATTGGTGGCCGGGTCGATGCGGGCGAGCGTGCCTTTACTGTCGGTGACGATCCAGATGCTCCCGGCGCCGGCGGCGATGGAGCCTTCAGTGTTGCCGATCGTGCAGCGGATCGTGGCGGTGACGCCGCCGGTCTTGAGATCGACCCGCGAGAGCGTCTGGTCGCCGCAGTTGGGGACCCAGAGGCTGCCGAACCCGACGGCGAGCCCCGAGCACGGCCGCTTGCCGACCTGGATCGTGGCCCCGGCAGCATTCGTCTTCGGGTTCAGCCGCGCCACGCTGTCTTTCGGCTTGTTCGAGATCCAGACCTCTTCGTCGACCGCGATCCAGTCGGGCGCGCCGGGCACGGCAAAGATCGCTTCGGGCTTCAAGCGCTCGATCGGGATCTTGACGCCGGGGGTTTTGACCCCGGGCTTGGGCGGAGGAGGGGTCTGCGCGGCGGCGAATCCGAACAGGAGCGCCATGACAATTCTCATCATCTCGCCCGTGCATAATAGCGCGCCATGAATCGCCGAACCACTGTACGCCGATTGCGCGGATTACCCGGATTGCTGGCGTTGCCGCTCGCGCTCCAGATCGCCGCCGAGGCGCGCCAGCCGCCGGCGCCTCCGGCCGCCGCCGCGCAGGGATCTGCGATGTTCGAGACGTCGGTGCGGCCGCTGCTCGCCGCCAACTGCTACGACTGTCACACCGAGGAGAGGATGGGCGGCCTGCGGCTCGATTCGCGCGAGGCCATGCTCAAAGGCGGCAAGTCCGGTCCCGCGATCGTCCCGGGAGACCCGGACAGGAGCCTGCTCATCGAGGCCGTGCGTCAGACGAAGGCGCTGAAGATGCCGAAGGGCGGCCGCCTGACGGCGGCCGAGATCGACGCGCTGACGGAGTGGGTGAAGGCGGGCGCAATCTGGCCCACCTTCGCGCCCAGCTCAACGACCGGAGCGCCGGACGCTTCGGTGGGCGCTTCGGTGCGCAAGCCCGACACGGCGACCCCGGCCGCGCCGGCGTACGTCATCACGCCCGAGCGGCGAGCGTTCTGGTCGTTCCAGCCGATTCACGCTGTCCCGGTTCCGGCGGTGTCGCACACGTCGTGGCCGAAAACAGACATCGACCGCTACGTGCTCGCGCGCCTCGAGAGCGCGGGTCTGGCGCCGGTCCGCCCGGCCGACAAGCGGACCCTGATCAGACGCGCCACGCTCGATCTGATCGGCCTGCCTCCTACCGCCGAGGAGATCGAGGCCTTCGAACAGGACCAGTCGCCGGACGCGTTCAGCAAGGTGATCGATCGTCTGCTGGCGTCGCCGCAGTACGGCGAGACCTGGGGCCGCCTCTGGCTCGACGTCGCCCGCTATGGCGAGGACGACTATCGCTCGCTCGATCCGAAACGGCGCGGCTACAACCCGTACCCGAACGCCTACTTGTACCGCGACTGGGTCATCAAGGCGTTCAACGACGATCTGCCCTATGACCAGTTCGTCCGCGCGCAGCTGGCCGGCGATCTCGTCGGCGACTCCTCGACGCGGGCGCGGACGCTGCCCGCGCTCGGGTTTCTCGGGCTCGGGCCCTGGTTCTACGACAACGGCGCGGTGGAGATTACCCGGGCCGACGAGCGGCACGATCGCGTCGATGTGGTGTCGCGCGGTTTCCTCGGGCTCACGGTCGGCTGCGCCCGCTGCCACGACCACAAGTACGATCCGATTCCCACCAGGGACTACTACTCGCTGGCCGGCGTGTTCCTCAACACGTCGTACCATGAATACCCGCTCGCCCCCAAGAGCATCGTCGACGAGTACAACCTGCAGGACAAGCAGATCGAGAAGAAGGAGAAGCTGCTCGAGGAATTCACCAGGAACGAGTCGACCCAGCTGGCCGAGACGCTCGCACTGCAGGCCTCGAACTACATGATCGCGTCGTGGAAGGTCCAGGGCGAGCCAAAAGAGGAGGTGTCGAAGATCGTCGACGCCGAAAAGCTGGACTACGAGTTGTTCGACCGCTGGCTCAAGTTCCTGGCGAAGCCGCCGCGCTTCTATCCCTATCTCACCAGGTGGCAGGAGATGATCAAGAGCGGCGGCAGCGCGCCGGAGGCGAAGAAGCTGGCCGAGGAGTTTCAGGCGGTGCTCCTCGACGTCATGTTCGACCGCCGCGAGATCAAGGAAGAGAACGACGTCATCGCGGCCAAGGCGCTCATCGGCACCAAGAAGAAGGAGCCGGCCAAGCTGCCGAGCGATTTCGTCACCAACGACGACTTCTGTCCGGGCTGCGGGCTCGAGCTCAAGAGCCTGCCGGTCGAGCGCAACAACCTCTGGATCGATGTCTTTCAACGCGATCTGCAGGAGGGCTTCGATCCGGCGCAGGCGTCCGATAGCATCAAACCGGGGCTGCTCGCCTTCCGCGGTTGGGGCCTCGAGCGGCAGCTGAGCGCGGATCGGCGGCGCTATGTCGACGCGCTGCGGGCCGACATCGCGGCGCTGCGCAAGGCGCAGCCGCCGAAGTACGCCTTCGTGCACGGCGTCGCCGATGTCGAGACGCCGATCAACCTCAAGGTCAGCAGGCGAGGGAGCCCGTACAACCTCGGCGACGAGGAGCCGCGGCACTTCCTGTCGGTCCTCTCCGCCGGAGAACCGGCGCCGTTCACGAAGGGCAGCGGCCGTCTCGAGCTGGCCGAGGACATCCTCCGCCAGCCGATCTCGATCCGCGTGATCGTCAACCGCATCTGGAAAGGACATTTCGGGACCGGGCTGGTCGACACGCCGAGCAACTTCGGGGTCGCCGGCGAGCGCCCGAGCAACCCGGAGCTGTTGGAGTATCTGGCGCAGCGCTTCCTCGACCAGAAGCTCTCGATCAAGCAGCTGCACCGCGACATCATGCTGAGCGCGGTCTATCAGCTGAGCGCGGAGCACGTGGCGGCGAATTTCGAGAAGGACGCCGGCAATCGGCTGTACTGGCGCGCCGACCGTCATCGGATGACGGCCGAACAGATCCGCGACTCGCTGCTCTTCGTGTCCGGTGCGCTCGACGGCAAGATGGGCGGACCGTCGGCGCCGCTGTCGCCGTCGTTTGCCCGGCGCACGATCTACGGCAGGGTGAGCCGCTACAAGCTCGACGACTACCTGCAGCTGTTCGACTTTCCCAGCCCGAACCTCTCGGCCGAGCGCCGCTTCACGACCACCGTGCCGTTGCAGCGCCTGTTCTTCATGAACAGCGACTTCATGCAGCAGCAGGGCGAGTTGATCGCGCGGCGCGTGGCGGCCGAGCCCGATACCGCGGCGCGCATCCAGAAGGCCTACCGGCTGATCTTCGGGCGCGCCGCCTCAGACGCCGAAGTCAAGGCCGGGCGCGCGTTCCTCCAGAGCGAGCCGCTCAAGGCTTACGAGGAGGACAAGGCGGCGAAAGCCGCGAAGGACGCTGAGGACGCCAGGCATCCCAAGAGCGCGAAGAAGGAGGCCGGAGACGAAGACCAATCCGACGGCGCTGAAAAAACCGGTGAGGGGATGATGGCCGGCGTGATCCCGGGAGCCGAGAAGAAGGACGAGAGCAAGAAACTGCTCCCCGCGACCCCGTGGGGACGTTACGTCAAGATCCTGCTCAGCTCGAGCGAATTCCTGTTCGTGGATTGATATGGCAGCACACAAATCACGGCAGCCGTTGACGCGGCGCGACGCGCTCTGCCGCATGGGCAGCGGCTTCGGCATGCTGGCGTTTGCCAGCCTGGTCGGCGAGTCGATCGCCGGCGCCGCCGGCTTTGCGCAGGATGGCACCGTCGACCGGCGCAAGCTCGATCACCCGGCACGCGCCAGGCGCGTCATCTTCCTGTTCATGAACGGCGGCCTGTCGCAGGTCGACAGCTTCGACCCCAAGCCGATGCTCGACAAATACCACGGCCAGCCGCTGCCCGGCGGCTCGGTGGCGACCGAGCGCAAGACCGGTGCGCTGATGCGGTCGCCGTTTACCTTCAAGAAGTACGGCAAGGCGGGGATCGAGGTCAGCGAGCTGTTTCCTCACGTCGGCGAGTGCGTCGACGACATCTGCGTCATCCGCTCGATGCACACCGACATCCCGAACCACGAACCGTCGATGCTGATGATGAACACCGGCCACACCCAGGTGGGCCGTCCGTCGATTGGATCGTGGCTCACCTACGGCCTCGGCACCGACAACCAGAACCTGCCTGGCTATGTCGTGCTGTGCCCCGACGTCCCGACCACGGTTGGACCGCCGCTGTGGAACAGCGCCTTCCTGCCGGCGGTGCACCAGGGGACGTTCATCGCCGACAAGGTCGAGAAGCAGACCGAGGCGGCGCTCATCGGCAAGGACTTCGATCCGAAGACCCTCATCTCCTACATCCACAACGACAAGTTCACCCTGAGCGCGCAGCGGCGCGAGCTCGATCTGCTCGAGACGCTCAACCGGCTGCAGCTGGAGCGCGAGGCGGTCCACGATGCCAAGCTCGAGGCGGCGATCTCGTCGATGGAGACCGCCTACCGGATGCAGACGGAGGCGCCCGACGTCTTCGACATCCGCAAGGAGAGCGAGGCGACGCTCAAGCTCTACGGGCCCGGCAGCACCGCGCGCAGCTGCCTGATGGCGGTCCGCCTGATCGAGCGCGGCGTGCGGATGGCGCAGGTCTACTACGCGAAGGGCGATCCGTGGGACGCCCACTCGGACATCCAGGCGCACCGCAAGAACGCCAAGGATTCGGACCAGCCGTTCGCCGCGGTCATCAAGGACCTGAAATCACGCGGCCTCTTCAAGGACACGCTGGTGGTCTGCGGATCGGAGTTCGGCCGTACGCCGGTGATGGAGATCGGCGGCGGCGCCGGCGGCTCGCAGAACGGCCGCGATCACAACCCGTTCGGCTTCACGATGTGGCTGGCGGGCGGCGGCGTCAAGGGCGGCACC
>DATASG010000045.1:0-10810 GCA_036269295.1 Vicinamibacterales bacterium
CCGATCCGTTTTCGCCGATCACCTCCGTCGTGACGCCCTGCCGGATCTTGCTCTCGGCGTTGCCGTCCGTCAGCAGCGAGAAATCCGAATGCGAGTGGGCGTCGATGAAGCCGGGCGCCAGCACCAGGCCGTGCGCGTCGATGGTGCGCACGGCGGCGCCGCCGGCTTGGCCGACTGCTGCGATGCGGCCGTCACGGACGCCGACGGATCCGGCGAGTGACGGCCCGCCGGTTCCGTCGATGATGCGGGCGTTGGTAATGAGGAGATCGAACGGGCGCGGCGGCGGCTGCGCGCGGCCGATGACGAACGCGCCCGCGAAAATCAGCGCACACACCGCAGCTTTCATAGGGCCTCGGTGATCGGTTACTTTCATCACGCCGCCACGAAGGGCACGAAGAATACACGATTTCGCGCGGCGAGTCTCGCGCAGGGGATGGGTAGGGGCCGGCCTGCGTGTCGGCCCGGGCGGACACATGGGTCCGCGCCTACGCGATTGCGCGCGCCGCTTCGCGGGCGTAGTAGGTGATGATGATGTCCGCGCCAGCGCGGCGGATCGCCGTGAGGCACTCGAGCATCGCCCGCGGCTCGTCGATCCAGCCGTTGCGCGCGGCGGCCTTCAGCATCGAGTACTCGCCGCTGACCTGATAAGCGGCCGTCGGATGGCCGAACGCGTCCTTCACGCGCGCGATGACGTCGAGGTACGCGAGCGCTGGCTTCACCATCACAATGTCTGCGCCTTCCTCGATGTCCTGTTCGACTTCGCGGAGTGCCTCGAGCGCATTGGCCGGATCCATCTGGTGCGATCGACGATCGCCGAACTGGGGCGCCGACGCCGCGGCCTCGCGGAACGGACCGTAAAACGCGGAGCAGTACTTCGCCGCATACGCCATGATGGCCACGCGATCGAAGCCGCGCTCGTCGAGCGCCTGGCGGATGGCGCCCACGCGGCCGTCCATCATGTCCGACGGCGCCACGAGATCGGCGCCCGCGGCGGCGTGCGATACGGCGGCGCGCACGAGTTGATCGACCGTCGGATCGTTGACGATCTCCTCGTCGACGACGATGCCGCAGTGGCCGTGGTCGGTGTATTCGCAGAGGCAGACGTCGGTCGCGACCAGAACACCGCCGACTTCGCGCTTGATGGCGCGGATTGCCGATTGGACGGGCGCCTCGGGATCGTAGGCAAGCGAGCCGATGTCGTCCTTTCGATCGGGGATGCCGAACAGGATGACGCTGTTGACCCCGTCGGCCCTGGCCGCGACCACTTCTTTCACCGCCTCGTCCACCGAGAGATTGAACACCCCAGGCATCGACGGCACCTCGCGGCGAACCCCTTCGCCGCCGCAGACGAACAGCGGGAGCATGAACATGTCGGGCGAGAGCCGCGTCTCCCGTACCAGCGCGCGCATGGCCGGCGTCCGCCGCAACCGTCGCAAGCGCCGCGTCATGGCCAGGGCTGTCGGTGTGTGGGTGCGGGTCATCGACACATTATCTCAGGAGAGACGGAGAGATTCGAGAGCTCAGGAGATGGAGATACGAGAGATCACAGAGTGTTTGCCACAGAGACACTGAGACACAGAGTTTTCAGAATGAACTTCGGCAGGCGCCTCGCGGCCAGCCGCTCCTCCCGAGACTCTCCGTGTCTCTGTGTGCGGTGGCTTCTTACCTCTGTGAGCTCGCCGTCTTCTCCGCGCCTCGTCCCTCGAAATACTTCGCGATCGCGCCGACCAACGCCGGGATGGTGTAGCTGCTCGGTTGAATCGCGGTCTTGACCTTGAACTGCGAGGCGGCCTCCGCGGTGACCGGGCCGATGCAGGCGACCACTGTCGAGGCGAGCAGATCGGCGGCCGGTTCCGCGCCCAGCACGCGCACAAAGTTGCGCACCGCGGACGCGCTCGTGAACGTGACCACGTCGATGCTCCGCTCGAGCAGCATTCGATAGACGTCCGGCTCGCCTTCGCGATCGGCTTCGACGGCGACGGTGCGGTAGGCCACGACCTCCGTCACCTCGGCGCCCTGTTTGCGCAACTCATCGGCCACCAGCTCGCGGCCGATGTCCGCGTGCGGCAGCAGCACCTTCTGTCCGCGCACCTCGCCATTTTCCGACAGCACGCGCAGGATCGCCTCGGCGCGGTACTCTGGCGGCGTGAGATCGACCTTCAGCCCGTGACCCGCCAGCCGCTCGGCCGTCGCCGGGCCGACGCCGCACAGCCTGACGCCGCCGAGCGCGCGCACGTCCAAAGGCCCGGCCAGCAGCCGTGACATGAAGGCGTCGACGGCGTTGACGCTCGAAAACACGATCCAGTCGAAGTCGCCGGCGCGGGCGCAGGCCTCGTCCAGCGGGCCGTAGTCTTCCGGTGGCAGGATTCGGATCATCGGTGCCTCGATCGCCTCGGCGCCCATCGCTTCGAGGCGGTCGACGAACTCCATGCTTTGATCCTTGGGACGTGTCACCAGGATGCGTTTTCCGGACAGCGGCCTGGCGTCGAACCAGCGCAGGTGCTCGCGCAGCGCGACGACGCGCCCGACGACCAGCGTCGCGGGCCGGGGATCGGTGCCCTGCTCGACGGCGTCGGCGACCTCCCGCAGGGTGCCGGCGATCGTCTGCTGCGTCGGCAGCGTGCCGTCGTAGACGACGGCCGCGGAATCTTCAGACGGCCTTCCGTGCGCGAGGAGGGCGCTCAGCATCTCCGGCAGCTGCTGCGGTCCGGCGTAGCAGACGAGGGTGCCGTCGAGGCGCGCCAGGCTGGTCCAGTCGATCGACAGTGGCGTCTTGCCCTCATCTTCATGACCGCGGATGAACGTCACTGTGTCGCCGCCACCCGGGTAGGTGATCGGGATGCCGGCATAGCCCGGCACGGCGATGCCGGCGGGAATGCCGGGCACGACTTCGAAGCGAACCCCCTGCTCGTGCAGGAACAACGCTTCCGAGCCGCCGCTGTCGAACACGAACGGATCGCCCCACTTCAGCCGCGCGACGGTCTTGCCCTCTCGCGCCTTCTCCGCGAGCAGGTAGCAGATCGCTTCCTGCTCCAGGGGTTGGAGCGCAGCGGTGCCGACGTCGATCTGCTCAGCGTCGGCGCGCGCCGCGCGCAGCAGCCGTGCGGGCACGAGATGATCGTAGAGCACGACATCGGCGGCCGCCAGATACTGCAGGCCGCGGACGGTGATCAAGCCCGGGTCGCCCGGACCGGCGCCGATCAGATAGACGATGCTCATAAAAGGGTTCTAGGGTTCTAGGGTTCAGGGGTTCTAGGGTTCTAGGTTCTGAGCGCGCTCTGCTTCCGCCAGGATGCCGCGAGCGCCGTCGGCAAGCAGCTGCGCGCCGACCCGCGCGCCGAGCGCCGCCGCGTCCTGCCGCGCGGCCCTTGCCCTGCCGCGGACTACGCGACTGCCGTCCAGCGCCGCCACCACTGCGACGATCTCCAGCTGACCGCCATCGACGACCGAGGCCAGGGCGCCGACCGGCGTCTGGCAGCCGCCGCCGAGTGCCTGCAGCAGCGCGCGTTCGGCGGCGAGGGCGTCGCCAGACGAGGCGTCGTCTATCCGCGCCACCGCGTCGCGCGCGCGCTCATCGTCGTCCCGACTCTCGATCGCCACGATCCCCTGGCCGGGTGCCGGCACGCACGCCTGGACAGGGAGTGGCAACGAGATGCGCGACGCAAACCCGAGCCGGATCAGTCCGGCGGCGGCCAGCACCAGCGCATCATGCGCGCCTTGGTCGAGCTTCCGCAACCGGGTGTCGAGGTTACCGCGGATCCCGGTGAAACGTGCGCCTGGAAACAGCTTCGCCAGCTGAGCGATCCGACGCACGCTGCCGGTTCCTATCGAAGGAGAGTCGCCGAGAACGCGGACGAGCTCGTCGACCGATGACAGGGCCGAGGGCTGAGCCCCGCGGATGGGTAACACCACGGCGTCCAGCGGGCTTTCCCGCGGCAGCACACCGGCGATCGTCAGGCCGTCGGGCAGCACTGCCGACATGTCCTTGCTGCTGTGCACAGCGAGGTCGATCTCGCCGCCGAGCAGCGCGTCCTCGATTTCCTTGACGAACAACCCTTTGCCGCCGACTTCGGAGAGCGGCCGGTCCTGCAGGCGATCACCGTCCGTCTTGATGACAACGACCCGGCACGATGGTCCGCCGGCGGCAGCGATACGCGCCGCGACGGTGTTGGCCTGCCAGAGCGCCAGCTGGCTGCCGCGCGTGCCGAGGCGAAGTTCCTGAGCGGTATTCATGCGGGTGGCAGGCGACGACGGTTACCGGCGTCCGCCGGTCGGGCGCTTGAATGGCTCGACCTGGCCGCCCTTCGCCGGCCGCTCGCGCTCGGCCTGATCGTCGGCGTGCTGATCGGCGAGCGCGAACAGCTTGGTCAGCGCCTCGGAATACGGGCCGACGGCTTCGGAGCTGCCGAGCGCCTTCAACTGTTCGGTCGGCGTCAGCAGCAGCTTCTCGACGATCAAGTGGGTGATTTCGTCGACGCGGGCGCGCGCTTCCGGCGGCAGCGACGAGAGCTTGAAGTCGAGCCGCTCCAGTTCCGCCCGCCGGATCGACTCGAACCGCTCGCGGAGCGCGACCACGGTCGGAATCGCGCCGCGCGACCGGAACCAGCCGGCGAACTTCTCGACCTCCTCGTTGACGATCGTCTCGGCGCGCGCGACCTCGCTGGCGCGCCGGGCGAGGTTCTCGCGCACGGTGGCCTGCAGATCGTCGATGTTGTAAAGGAACACCTGCTCGATTTCACCTGCCGCCGCCTCGACGTCACGCGGCACCGCGATGTCGATAATGAACAGCGGGCGGTTGCGCCGCGGCCGCATCACCGCTTCGATGTGCGCCTTGGTGAGAATCGGCGCCGCGGCGCCGGTGGCGCTGATGACGATGTCGCTGGCGGCGAGCACGGCGTCGAGCTCTTCCCAGGGCGCGGCGCTGGCGCCGCCGATCGCCTCCGCGGTCCGCGCCGCGTGCGCCATGGTCCGGCTGACGATCGTGACCTGCTTCACCGCCTGCGACTTCATGTGGACGGCGGTGAGCTTGCCCATCTCGCCGGCACCGATCACGGCGACGCTGCGGCCACTGAGGTCGCCGAAGATTTTGCGCGACAGCGCCACGGCGGCGTAGCTGACCGAGACCGCGCCCGAGCCGAGCCCGGTTTCGGACCGTACACGCTTGCCGACCGCGAACGAGCTGTGAAACAGGCGGTTGAGCACCGCGCCCGAGGTGTGGGCATCGGTGGCGACGGTGTGCGCCTCCTTCACCTGGCCGAGAATCTGCGGCTCGCCTACGACCAGCGAGTCGAGGCCTGCCGCCACCCGAAAGAGATGGCGCGCGACCTCCAGGTCGGTCACGTCATAGACGTGCGGCGCGATGTCAGCCGCCGAGACGCCGTTGAACTCGCCGACGAACCGCACCAGATCCTGCCGCGCCGCCGCCGCTTCGTCGCAGGCGACGTAGAGCTCGGCGCGATTGCAGGTGGAGACCACCACCGCTTCGCGTGCCGAGCCGCGCAACGCCAGCGCGCGCAGCGCATCGGCGACGCCGCGCGCCTGGAAGTCGAGCCGTTCGCGCAACTCGACCGGCGCGGTGCGATGGCTGATTCCGACCAGCAGGAGCTGCATCAGAAGTTGTGGCTCTTCGAGAAGAAATAGGTGATCGGCACGAAGTTGAAGAGCACGATCACGAACCCGACCGCCGAGAGATACGCGGCCCGCCGTCCGCCCCAGCCGATACGGCGCGCCGCGAACAGCTCGAACGAATAGACGAACCAGCAGAGCAACGCGACGTAGATTTTCGGATCCTCGAGCGAAATGGCCTGTACGCGCGGATCGCCGGCGCCGTAACCGCCGCGCGCCTGCGCCGCCCAGATCACGCCGACGATCATCCCGATCGTCAGGAAGATCCAGCCGATCACGATCGCACGCTGGTTCATGCCGTCCAGCACCTGCAGCGACGGCAGGCGCGCGTAGAAGAATCCGAGGTGTTTGGCCTTGATCTCCTTGAACAGCAGCACGTAGGTGATGCCGATGACGCAGGCCAGCGCGAAGCTGGCGTACGCGAACAGCAGCGAGGAGACGTGGACCCCGAACAACGGCCCCTGCAGCACCGCCGCGCGATCCTCGACGCCGGGGCGCAAGGCCGGGATCGCCTGCAGCGCGACCAGCAGCGGCAGGATAAACACCCCCATTGCGCGCTCGTCGGTGGTCATCTCCACGTACAGGTAAGAGAGCGCGAGCAGCCACACGAACGTCGAGATCGCTGAGCTGGCGCCTCCCACCGGCACGTGCCCGACCTCCATCGTCTGCATCCCGATTGCGAAGGTGTGCGACAGCGCCGCGGCGACGAGCAGCGTTGTGGCTGAGCGGCCGACCACGGCGCTGCGCTTTCCGAAGTGCCATGCATACGCCACCAGCGCGCAGGCATACAGGGTGAGAGGGACGATGTTCATGGGTCCGGTAGGTCTCGTAGGTACACCCACCCGGCCCCGACATGGCCCGCCTGATCTACCGGACCCACCTGACCCATCTTAATGCGGTGTAGGCGCGAAGTAGCCCAGCTTGGTCCGCGCGGTCATGCTCGGGCGGGTCACTCTGACCACAACGCGGCGCCACGAGCCGTCGCGTTTCGGGTTGCGCGATGTGTAGCCGACGGTGTACTGGCTGGAGAGCTCATCGGAGATCTGGCCGTAGACGCCGGACAGCTCCGCAAGCTGGCTCGGGAAGAACGATCGCGCTCCGGTTTCCTGGGCGAACTGGCGCAGCACGAACTCTGCCTCCTTGAACCCCTTGGTGGTCGTGCCCGGGCCCTCGGGCGCGCGCAGTCCGATCGCGTAGATCGCCGTCTCGGAACGCTTCGCGAGATCGAGCACTTCTTCGAACGGCAGCAGGCTGGAGGTGTCCTCGCCGTCGGAGAGGACGACGATCGCTTGTCGGCGAATCTCCTCGGCGTTCTTGGCGACCACCTTCTTCAGGTCCTTGAGCGCGATATAGACGGCGTTGTAAAGCGAGGTCGAACCGCCGGCCGAGGTCTTCTTGATCGCCGCCTCGAGCTCAGCCGCGTTGTTTGTGAAGTTCTGCAGCACAACGACGCGGCTGTCGAAGTCGATGACCTCGGCGAGATCCTGGGACCGGAGCCGCCTCGCGAAGCCGATCGCCGCTTCCTGCGCGGTCGGCAGCTTGCTGTCCATGCTGGCGCTGGTGTCTAGCAGCAGCGCCAACGCGATCGGCAGGTTGGTGCGGTTGAAGAAGGTGACCTCCTGTTTGACGCCGTCCTCGAAGACGTTGAAATCCTCGGGTGTGAGGTCGGTAATGTACTTCCCCGCGCCGTCGCTGACGGTAACGTTCAGCGAAACCAGGTCGACTCCGGCGCGGAACGGCACCTGCGGCGGTTGCGCCGCCGTCGCGGCCTGACCCCTCGAAGCCGCCAAGATGGGCGAGCGGCGCGGGGCGACGACGACGCAGCAGGCCGCGATCGTCACGAGCGCGATACGTGACGCTGCCGTCAAGGCCGCCCTTTGTCCAGCTTGATCAACACGCCGCGGGCGACGACGCCGGCCCTGGCTGCGGTCACGGTGACCCGCTCCGGCGGAATCAACGATTGCGGGCGCGCGTAGGTGACTTTGTACTGGTGCGTCAGCTCGTCAGCCAGTTGCGCCAGCTTGGAGGCGAGCGCCTGGCTGGTGAGCAGCTCCTCCCGGCGGCCGCCAGTGTCGCGCGGTCCTTCGTCGAGCACCAGGTTCCGGTTGCGCGCCTCGTCGCTGAGGCTGGTCGAGGGGCGGCCCATCGTGATGGCGTGGAAGGCGGCGCCGGCGGCGCGCAACGGCTCGAGCACCTGATCGTAGTGGCGGTTGCTCAGCTCAGGTCCTTCGCTCAAGATGGCGACGATGACCGGTCGCTGCGCCTCGCGCTTCTTGAGTCCCTGACAGACCTCGATGATCCCGTCGAGCAGATAGGCGCCGGAGCCCCGCATCGACCAAATGCGGTCGACGCCCTTCTTCAGCTCCACCTGGCTGAACGTGTAGTTGGTGAGCACGGTGGGGCGCTCGCCGATGGCGATGATCGCGACCTCGCTCCTGACCTCGCCAGTGGTGAGGGTCTTGATGAACGCCGGCAAGGCGGTGCGCATCTGGGCGATGTCGTCGCGCGCGCCCTGGCTGGTGTCGACCAGGATGGCGATCTGCATCGGATCGACGGCCGGTTCGACCTTGAGCACCTCGCGCGCGATCTTGTCCTCGCGGACGATGAAATCGGACGGACCGAGGTCGGGGATCGGCGCGCCGGCGTCGGTGAGGGCGCTGACGTACATCGCGCGTTGAATGGCCTGGGCGTCCACCCGGCCGCTCGACGCTAGCGCGCTGCCGGCGATTGACAGCGCGGCGACAAAAGCGCGCCGATTGCTCATAGGGAGAGTATAGGTCTCGCTTTTGAAGAGCGTCAAGCGATGGTGCGGCGAAAAACGGTTTGAAATCTGTAAGTTGCGGGGAACCTTAACGCCGGCACGCCGCGTGCCCCGTTTCTTGACACCCCTCAGGTCGCATGTTATAAAACCGAGGCTTTTCTACTGTCGCGCTTCATCTTCACGCGACACGAATTCCCAATGCCTTCATCGTACATTCCGATCGCCATTTTCATCGCCGTCGCCACCGGCTTTGCGTTGTTCACGCTGGTCTTCTCGAGCCTGATTCACTCGGAGAAGTACAACAAGGTGAAGCTCGAGCCGTACGAGTGCGGCATCGAGCCGACCACCGGGGCGCGCGATCGCTACAGCATCCGCTACTACCTGGTAGCGATGCTCTTCGTGATCTTCGACGTCGAGACCGTGTTCATGTTTCCGTGGGCGGTCATCTTCAACAAGCTGCTGCTGTTCGGCCTCATCGAGATGATGGTGTTCATCTTCATCCTGGTCGTCGGTTATTACTACGCGTGGCAGAAGGGCGCGCTCGACTGGGCCTAAATGGCAGACGAACCCGACAAGCCCGCAGAAGGCAAGCCCAGCTCCGCCGCTGACGCGGCTACGGCGGGCAAGCCTGCTGAAGCCAAGCCCGCCTCGGCCGCTGCGAAGGGCGCCTCCGCCGCTGGCGCGGCTGCGGCGCCCAAGGCCGCGCCCCATCCGCCGCCCGCGCCCGCTCCGCCGACCGGGCCAACCGAGCCCGCGCCACCCGCCGACATGGCGGTGCCGGTGTACATCACGACGCTGCAGGGCGCGGTGGCGGACGGCGTCAGCCACATCAGCTACTACGTTGGTGACTGGACGGTGGTCGCGCCGCTCGAGCGGATGACTGCGGTGCTGACGCATCTGCGTGATGCTCCAGACGCGGCGTTCGACTTCTGCTCCGACGTGACGGCAAGCGACTGGCCGCCGCGCAAGGAGGCGCGCTTCGACCTGATTTACTGTCTGTACTCCACCCGTCTTCGCCAGCGCGTGCGGGTCAAGGTCCGCTGCGGCGAGAGCACGCCGGTGCCGTCGGTCACCGACATCTGGCCGGCGGCGAACTGGCTCGAGCGGGAGGTGTACGACATGTTCGGCATCAACTTCACCGGTCACCCCGACCGGCGCCGCATCCTGATGCCCGACGACTGGCAGGGTTTTCCCCAGCGCAAGGACTACCCGCTCGAAGGGCCGGGGGAGCTGCTGATGGAAAACCCGGAAGACTGGCTCAAGCTGCGCCAGGCGCGGGAAGAGGCGGACATTGAGTAGCACCGGCAACGCCCTCGACAATCCGACCACCGTTCACGGAGCGATGTTCGACACCAACGAGCTGGTGATCAACATGGGCCCGCAGCACCCGAGCACGCACGGCGTGCTGCGCGTGGTCCTGCGGCTCGACGGGGAGAAGGTGGTCGATGCCGACGTCGTCATCGGTTACCTGCACCGCGGCATCGAGAAGCTGAGCGAGAATCGCAACTGGACACAGATCATCCTGCTCACCGATCGGATGGACTACGTGGCGGCGGCGACCAACAACGTCGGCTACTGCGAGACGGTTGAAAAGCTGATGGCGATCGAGGTGCCGCGGCGGGCGCGCTACGTCCGCACGATCCTCTGCGAGCTGCAGCGGATCGCAAGCCACTGTCTGTGGATCGGCACCCACGCGATGGACATCGGCGCGATGACGGTCTTCCTCTACGCGTTCCGTGAGCGCGAGCTGATCCTCGATCTGTTCGAAGAGATGTGCGGCGCGCGGCTGACCTACAACTCGATGCGCATCGGCGGGCTACCGCAGGATCTGCCGCCGGGCTGGGACAAGAAGGTGCTCCAGTTCTGCGACATCATGGACGCCAAGGTGGACGAGTACGAGGAACTGTTGACGCACAACCGGATCTGGCTGGAACGGACCAAGGGCATCGGCCTGATCACCGGCACCCAGGCGGTGGCGCTCGGGCTCAGCGGCCCGCCGTTGCGCGGCTCAGGGATCCCGCGCGACGTCCGCAAGGACGAGCCCTACGCTGCCTACGACGAGATGCCGTTCGAGGTGCCGGTCGGCACCGCCGGCGACACCTACGATCGCTATCTGGTGCGGATGGAAGAGTTCCGCCAGTCGATTCGCATCGTCCGGCAGGCGACCGAAGGTGTGCCCGAAGGGCCGATCGTCGGCAAGGTGCCGCGGCTGATCAAGCCGGCCGCCGGGGAGACGTACCACGCGATCGAGTCGCCGAAGGGCGAGCTCGGATACTTCATCGTCAGCGACGGCAAGACGACGAACCCGTACCGGTTCCGGGTGCGGCCACCCTCGTTTTGCAACCTTCAGGGGCTTCGACGCCTGGTCATCGGGCACCTTGTTGCGGACGTCGTGGCGTTGATCGGATCGATCGATATCGTTCT
>DATASG010000046.1:0-5798 GCA_036269295.1 Vicinamibacterales bacterium
GCCAGCCTCCTCGCTCGCGCCCTCATCGCCGCCACGGGTGTGGCGGGGCTGACGCTGCACGCGCGCGCCGTCACCCGTCTCGCGTCGGCCGACGGACAATTCTGGGACATCCAGGACACCTCGCCGTGGTCGCAGGACAGCGGCGGGATCGCGACCGGGGGCCGCGCGAACCCGTTCAACGGATTCGGGTATCTCAAGATGCGCGTGCGCGCGCCCGGCGGCGCGACGCTGGTGCCGCGCCAGTACCTCACCGGCTTCGGCCTCGCCTTCGACGGCCGCGAGGGCTTCGACTCGATCACCCCGGTGCTGTGGGGCGACATCCTGGTCGCGCGGGGTGTGTTCGCGCCTGCGGACACGGATTACCTTCGCTACGTCGACGCTTTCACCAGCAACGCCTCCGAGGATCGGCTGATCGACGTCGCCTGGGGCGGCGCCGCAGGCGCCTTCGACGACGGTGGCCAGGTGACGGTGGCGGCGTCCTCGAGCGGCGGCCGCGCCATCGATCTCAACGAGACCTTCGTCACCGTGATGCAGAACGCCAAGCGAACCGCCGATCCGGCACGCGGGCCCTCGGGGCACGGGCCCTCTGCCCATGTGCTCGGCTCTCACGCGGCCGGATTGCTGACCGCGGTCGGCGACATGTACGGCGACCCGTTCACCAGCCGGTGGCCGGGTTACGACCCCGCGCACATCGGCTACGTCTTCACCCTGGCGGTGAAGCCGCGTCAGACCGTGGCGCTGATGACCTTCGTCGTCAAGGGGCTGAGTGAGGTCTACGATCCGCGCGGTGGATTTCCGATCCCGCTTCTGGACGCGATCGTGGCGCCGAAATATCCGGCGCCGTACGCGGGTGAAGCGCCGAAGATTCCTGAAGCCGGATCCGAAATCGCGCGCGTGACCGGAATCGCCCGCCGCCTGGTCGCAGCACCTGACCTGCGTCGATTGACGCCGCTGCAGCGGTCGCAGATCGTGAACTGGCGGGTGGCCGCGGGAGACGCTCCGGCGGGGCCATTCACCGTCGTCGAGAAGACGGTTCCGCAGATTCAGGAGGCGCTGACCCGCGGCGACACCACGTCGGAGGACGTCGTCCGCGAGTATCTCGCCAGGCAGTCGGTGCTCGATCGGCACGGCCCGGCACTGCGCTCGATGCTGGCGCTGAACCCTTCGGCGATCGCCGACGCGCGGGCGCTCGACCTCGAACGCGCAGCCGGAAAGACGCGCGGCCCGCTGCACGGCATCCCGATTGTCTTCAAGGACAACATCGACGTCGCCGGTCTGCCCACGACCGGCGGATCGAGGGCGCTGGCGGATCATCGTCCGCGGCTCGACTCTCGTGTGGCGGCGGGCATGCGTCGCGCCGGCGCGGTGATGCTCGGCAAGGCCAACCTCGACGAGTTTCCGTTCGGCGATTTCGGCATCAGTACCGTGGGCGGCACGATCGGCAACGCGTTCGATCCGACGCTGAGCACGTCCGGGTCGAGCGGCGGCACGGCGACGGCGGTGGCGACCAGCATGGCGGCGCTCGGCTTCGGCACCGACACCTGCAACTCGTTGTCGAACCCGGCATCGTTCGCGTCGCTGGCGACCATCCGCACCACCCGCGGCCTGACGAGCAGGGCCGGTGTCATGCCGCTCAACACGTTTCAGGATGCCGTCGGCCCGATCGCCAAATCGATCCGTGAGCTTGCGCTGGTGCTCGACCAGGTCACCGGTCCTGACCCCGAGGACGGGGCAACCGCCGAGGCCGCGCGCCATGCCGGCGGCTCGTTCACTGACGCGCTCGACGCCCACGCGCTCGAGGGCGCGCGCATTGGCGTCGCTCGCCAGCTGTTTGTCGGTGTCACCGGCGAGCGGGAGGCGGCGGCGGCGATGGAGAATGTCATCCGCGAGCTGAGGGCCGCGGGCGCGACCGTGGTCGAGATCGCGATTCCGAGTCTCGACGCCCGCTATCTGCAGGCGCGAGGAAGCGCCCCCGGGTCTCTGAAAGCGGGGTGGACGGCGTACCTGACGCGTGGCGCCGCCGCTGGAGATTCGGTCCTCACGATCGAGGGCCTGCTCGCGTCGGGAAAACTGGCGCCGGTGAGCGCCCGGCGCCTCCGCGACGCGCTGCAGCCGACCCCGGCCGGCGACGCCTTGCGCGCGGCCACATCGTCGTTCTATTCGTCGCGAGATGCGTTTCGGGCGCTCTTCGTTGACGCGATGGACCAGCAGCGTCTCGACGCTTTGCTGTATCCCGCGAACCTTGCCCGGCCGAGCACGCATGAAGGCGGGCTCGAGCGCTACGGCGAGGAGCCCGGCACCTGCCAGGAGAGCGCGATGACCGGACTGCCGCAGGTGACCGTGCCCGCCGGCTTTCTCGGCGGCGTCTACCCGTTCGGCGTCTCGCTCCTCGGGCGTCTGTGGGCCGATCGCCGCGTGCTGGCGCTCGCCTACGCCTACGAACAGGCGACCCACCACCGCCGTCCGCCGCCTTAGTCACTGGCACTAACCGCCGCCTCGGCACTACTGCTCGGTCGAATGGTGTCCATGCGCGTTGAACTCCTCCTTCGCATGGAGGAATCAACGCGCATGGACACCCTTCGACCGAGCCTCCTATTCCTCTAGTGCGTCATGCCGTAGAAGAGGTAGTTCACGCCCAGCTTGTAGGCCTCGTTGGTGTCGTCGACCGGCCTCAGGCCGCGCCCCGACCACTCCCAGAACTGCGAGATGTCGGTGTTGTAGTTGACGATCATCACCAGCCGCTTGGCCGGATCGTTGTCCTGGTAGACGCCCTTGAACACCGGCTCGCCGGCGTTGTAGGCCTGCGGAAAATTCTCGAGCGAGTTGATTTCGAAGAAGGCGTGGAAGATCGGATGCGTCGCCTCCATGTCGAAGAACTTGACGCCCGGGAAGACGCGATTCATGTTGCGCTCGAACGGTTCCCAGCCGCCGGTGGTGATGCCGCGCCAGCCGAGCATCTTGAAGTCGTCGACGATGACGAAGCCGCCCTTTTCGATGTAAGTGCGCAGCGCCGCGGCGCCGGCGTCGGTCAGCGTCCACCAGCCGACCTCGATGATGTAGGCGAGCGGGTACTTGAACAGCTCCGGATCTTCGAGTGAGATCACGTTGATCGTGTCGGTGCGGGCGTTGAAGAAGCTGAGGTCGTCCATGATCCGCATCAGGTGCTCTTCGGCCAGGGGATAGCCGTGCGCCCATGCCGGCCGGCCTCCGGCCCAGAAGCCCCCGGGAGCGGTGTCGTACTGCACGCGGACGAACGTGAACTGCCCGTCGTAGGGCGCGTTGCGGATCGACGGCGCCCGGCCATAACCGCCGAAGCCGCCCCGGTCGTCGAAGGGACGCTGCGCCAGCGCCGCGGCGGCGACGCACAGCACCAGGGCCCCGGCAATCATCGATCTGCGGCGCACGGGATGATCCTACGCTCGGCGGAAAGCCGGCGCTAGTGGAGCCGCGGAGCCCCTACTTGCGCAGCCGTGCCACCTTGTTGTCGCGTTCGGTGGTGAGGTGCTCGCGCTCCCTGCGGTACTGCTGATCGAGGGTCTCGCGCTCCGCCGGGTCGAACGTCGCGTTGACCTTCGACTGGTGCAGCACCTCGAGCTCGGCGATCTTGGCGTCGTAGAAATTGCGCGCCTCGGCGATCGCGGCCTTCTGCGCCTCGGTGACCGGCGTGTTCGTGATGCCGGCGTCGGCATCCTTCTTCGCGAGGCGCTCCATTGCCAGCTCGAGCGAGGATTTCAGCGGCTTGTCTTCGGTCATGGCAGGTGTCCGTCACGGACCCAGACGGTGGCGCCGATCGTCACCGTGAGGTCGGTAAAGAAGTTCCAGCGCACGTAGGCCGGCTGGCCCGCGGGGGCGGCAACGGTGCCGCCGAGTTCGGTGTTGTCGCCGAGCGACAGCCTGACGACACCGGCGCCGTATCCATAGTAGGGAATCCACGGCGCTCGTGCGGGAACGGCGAGCAGCGGGTTGAATCCGAGCGCAAACTCACGGAAGCTGCGTGCCTGTCCTGAGCCGGGCGCGGCGTCACCGGCGTGGCGCATCTCAGCCTCCACCGCCTCCTTGCCGCTCACCGCGGCGATGTCGACGACGCGGCCTTTTGCGAAGCGCAGTTTCAAGCCCTCGACTGGGCGGCCATCCCACTGCGACGGCGGAAACGCAATCACCCCCTCAACCGTGTCCTCGATCGGCGCCACTCGGACGACCCCGGCCGGCAGCTCGATTTCGTGATCGACGAGCACCTTGCCCTGCGCCGCACGCGCCGCGGAGGCGTCCCCGTCCTGCAGGTTCGCGGGCCGGTCACCGGCGCGAAAGCGCAGATCGGTTCCGCCAGGCGACGTGACGTGCACCTCGCCGGTCTTCAGTGCCGCGGCAAACTTCCGTTCGACCTCGCCCAGCGCCTTGTAGTCGGTCTGCAGCAACGCGCGCTGGTAACTGGCGTCCATCTCCGGGCGCAGCGGCAAGGGCTGTCCCGCGATCGGGTAGGCGCTGCCGTTTTCAATCCAGTGAAAGTGAATCGTCCGGCGACCGCGGTGCTCGGCCAGGTCGTCCTTGAGCCAGTCCTGCATCGCCAGATACGCCGGATGCGACGTGTTCGCGCCCGGCATCATGATCGCCGCATCCACGTCGCGGAACATCAGTTTGTAGTGGGCCCGCGCCTCGCGCGCGCCGCTGCGCAGCACGTCGGCGTCGAACGACTCCGGCACCGGCTCTCGCAGCACCTCGACGACGCCGAGATCGACGCCGCCGGCGCGCATCACCTCGTAGCGGACATGCGGCAGCAGATCGTCGAACGTGCCGGGGTGCGCGATCGACAGCACCCGCTCGCCCGGCTTCAGCGCCAGCTGCTGCACCAGCCGCTTCGCGATCGCGGGATAGTCGAGCGTCAGGCGCGGCTGCGCCGCGCTCCCGATCGCGAAGAACAGCGGGGCGGCGAGGACCAGCGGCATCAGAACCAGCGGAGCGCGGCGCATACGGTTTTCCTCGGCTGCATGCGATGGTAACCGAAATGAGGTAGGTTGGGGGGATGCCTCTGGTGACGTTGGACCGCGTGTCGATGGCATACGGTCATCTGCCGCTGCTCGACGAAGTCGCGATGCAAGTCGAGGCGCGCGAGCGCGTATCGGTGATCGGCCGCAATGGCACCGGCAAGTCGACGCTCCTGAAGATCCTCAGCGGCGAGATTCCGCCCGACAGCGGCGCGGTGTGGCGGCAGCCGTCATTGCGCGTCGCCCGTCTCGAGCAGGACGTCCCCCTCTCCGCCCACCGTTCGGTCTTCGACGTCGTCGCCGAGGGGCACACCCATCATCTCGAAGCCGATGAGGCGTGGCTCCGCGAGCACCACGTCGAGCTGATCCTGTCGCGTCTGGAGCTGCCGGCCGACGCGATCGTCGACACTCTGTCCGGCGGCTGGCGCCGCCGCGTGCTGCTGGCGCGGGCGCTGGTCGGCCAGCCGGATCTCCTGCTGCTCGACGAGCCGACCAACCACCTCGACATCGAGGCGATTCAGTGGCTCGAGGGCTTCCTCGCCGAGTATGACGGCGCGGTGATGTTCGTGACCCACGACCGCGCCTTCCTGCAGCGTCTGGCGACGCGGATCATCGAGCTCGATCGCGGCAAGCTGACGTCGTGGCCCGGCAACTACGCGACCTATCTGCGGCGCAAGGAAGACGCGCTCGCCAACGAAGCCGTGCAGCAGCAAAAGTTCGACAAGAAGCTCGCCGAGGAGGAGGTCTGGCTCCGGCAGGGGATCAAGGCGCGGCGCACGCGGAACGAAGGGCGTGTGCGTGCGCTGCTGGCGATGC
>DATASG010000047.1:0-6610 GCA_036269295.1 Vicinamibacterales bacterium
CCAGGGGCTGTTCACGGTGGACCTGGCCGCCGATGAGGTGATCGCCGGGGTGCAGTTCAGCCCGTTGAAGTCTGCCGCCTACGCCAAGCTCCGCCAGCGCGCCTCGCATTTCGCCATCGTCGGAGTCGCGGCGGCGCTGGAGGTGAAGAACGGCGTCATTCAGTCGGCGCGCGTCGGCCTCACCGGCGCGACGTCGCACGCGACGCGGCTGACCGACGTCGAGGCGGCGCTCGCAGGGAAACCGGCATCCGCCGAGAACATCGAGGGGGCGGCGCGGATCGCGGGCGCGAAGCTGGAGGAGATCAACTCCGACATCCACGCCAGCTCGGACTACCGGCGCGCGATGACGCAGGTCTTCAGCGAACGCGCCTTGAAGCTGGCGCTGGCGCGCGCCGACTAGCCACTCGATCGACGGGTGTCGATCGAGCTGCGCCGGGTTACGTCGAGGGTTGGAGCTTTCCCTGCAGGCACCCGAAAAACCGATCCATCATCATCTTCGCCACGCCGCTGATGAGGCGCTGACCGACGCGCGCGATCTGCCCGCCGGTTTGCACCGTTGCGCTCACATCCACTGCCGCGATGGCGCCTTCGGCGCGAAGCCTTATCGCGCAACTTCCCTTCACGAAGCCAGGGCGCCCCTGGCCTTCCACCACCAGACCGTACGACGTCTCCGGAATCACGTCGGTCAGCACCACCGTGGCGTCGTAGGTGCCGGTGATCGCGGCGAGACCGACCTTGAGTCTCACCTTGTAGCGATCGACGCCATCCGGCTCGAATCGATCGCACCCCGGAATGCAGGACGAGAGCACGGCCGGATCCATGAGCAGCGCCCACACCCGCTTCGGCGGTGCGTCGAACGTGTAGGATCCGGAAATCTCCATTCGGGTTCTCAGGCGAGCGCGTTCAAGTGTATCGCGAGCTGCGCCAGGTTGGTCAGGGTGCGGACCGGCAGGAAATCGTCGACGAACGGCAGTGCCGCCTGCAGCCCGCGGGTCAGCGGCGCGTAGTCGGCGGTGCCGATGAGCGGGTTCAACCAGATCAGCCGATGACAGCTTCGCTGGAGCCGGGCGATCTGATCGCCGAGCTCCACAGGATCGCCGCGGTCCCACCCGTCGGAGATGAGCAGGGCGACGGGCCCGCCGTGCAGCACGCGGCGGCTCCATCGCTGATGGAACTCCTTCATCACCTCGCCGATCCGCGTCCCTCCTGACCAGTCCGCGACCGCCCCGGACACCGACGCCAGGGCTTCGGCAGGCCCGGCCGCGCGCAGCTCCCGCGTCACTCGCGTGAGCCTGGTGGAAAAGACGAACGTCTCGACCCGTTGGTGCCGCTGCGTCACGGCGTGCGCAAAGTGCAGCAGCATGCGCGAGTAGCGTTCCATTGAGCCGCTCACGTCGCACAACAGCACCAGCGGCCGGCGCCGCACCCGCCGCGTCCGTCGCGGCAACTTCACGACGTCGCCACCGCTGCGGAGGCTCTCGGCGATCGCGCGCCGCAGATCGATTCGCGCCCCTCGTCCCCGAATCCACCGTCGCGTTCGACGAGTGCCGGGCTGCCAGACGAGCCGGGAGAGCGCGGCGCGCGCCTCGGCGAGCTCGTCGGTCGTCAATGTCGCGAAGTCCTTGCGGGCCAGCGCGCTCCTGTCGCTCCACGTCTTCAGGTGTCTTTCCGGAAGCCCCGCCGCGTCCCCTTCATCGGCGGCCCGATCGCCGGGCGTGCCGTCGGATCCCGGCGCACCATCGAGCGCCTCCGGCACCAGCAACTCCTCCGCGTGGACGACAGAGGCCAGCGGCTCAACTGACTGCTCGCGCACCCGCCTGGCCGGCGATTCGTCGCGGTGCCGCCGCCAGAAGGCTGTAAACGCCACGTCGAAGATCGCGATCTGGTCCTGGCGTTGAACGAGCAGGGCGCGGCAGGTGTGGTACACATCATCGCGTGCATTCAGGTTGACGCACCCCAGCGCGTCGATCAGTTCTGCCAGGCGCCCGGAGTGCACGTGAAAGCCGGCGCGCCGCAGGACGCGCCCGAAGATCAGCAGGTTGCCGGCAAGACGCGACATCGGGAAACCTTGACCGGACGCTTACGCCCGCGCCACGCCGCGGGTCATGGCTCGATCGAACAACTCCGCCGCCCTGCGCCCGCGCAGCGCCTCGAGATCTTCCTTTGCCTTCAGGACCACGCCGAGCGTTTCCTCGACGGCGTCGGCGTCGAGTGTCTCGTGGTCGAGCGCCACGAGAGCCGCCACCCAGTCGATGGTCTCGGACACGCCCGGCACCTTGTACAGGTTCTCGGATCTCAGCGCCTGGGCCATCGCCGTCACGCGTTCGGTCAGCTCCGCGGACGCTCGTGGCACTCGCTCCTGAACGATCGCCAGCTCCTTTTCGAATGAGGGGTAGTCAATCCACTGATACAGGCATCGGCGCCTGAGGGCGTCGTGCACCTCGCGCGTGCGGTTGGAGGTGAGGATGACCAGTGGAGGCTCGGCGGCCCTCACCGTCCCGAGTTCGGGAATCGTGATTTGAAACTCGGCCAGCAGCTCGAGGAGGAATCCTTCGAACTCCTCGTCGGCGCGATCGATTTCGTCGATCAGCAGCACGGCCGAACGCGTGCGCAGCGGATCGATCGCCTGCAGCAGCGGCCGCTTGATCAGAAAGGCCTCGCTATACAGGTCGCGGCGGGCGCTCTGCCGATCGAGGGCGTGGGCGGCGTCGAGAATTCGGAGTTCGAGGAGCTGTCGCGCGTAGTCCCACTCGTAGAGCGCGTGACTCACGTCCAGGCCCTCGTAGCACTGGAGCCGGATGAGATCGGTGCCGAGCGCCGCCGCCATCGCCGCGGCCAGCGCCGTCTTGCCGACGCCGGCCTCGCCTTCGACGAAGAGCGGGCGCTTCAAGCGCAGCGCCAGAAACAGTGACACCGCCAGGCCGCGGTCCGCGACGTAGTGAGCGGCGGCGAGGCGCTGCTGGAGCTCGGCGATCGATTGCGGAGGAATGGCGATGACCCCTTGCCGTGAGTGCCGCAGTATAGCAGGGACCGCCTCCGGAACCTCCGCTCCCTTCAGTGCTTGAACCGCTTGGCATCGATGCCGTACTGGCGGACCTTGTAGTTGATGATCCGCTCGGTGGTGTCGAGCAGCCGTGCGGCTTTGGCGCGGTTTCCTCTCGTGGTCTTCAACGCGTCCGCGAGCAGGTCCTTCTCGTAGGCGCCGACCGCGTCGCGCAACGAGACCCGGGTCACCGTCCCTGACGCCTCCGCCGTCTGCAATGAGGGCGGCAGGTGATGCCCGTGCACCACTTCGCCGTCGCACATCAGCACCGCGCGCTCGAGCGTGTTCTCGAGCTCGCGCACGTTGCCCGGCCAGTGATAGCTGGCCAGCATGTCGATCGCCGGCGTCGAGATGCGCTTGATGTTGCGCTTGTGCTCGCGCGCGAACTTCTCGAGGAAGTGATCGACCAGCAGCAGCATGTCGGGTTTGCGCTCGCGCAGCGGCGGCACGAACAGGGTGAAGACGTTGAGCCGGTAGTACAGATCCTCGCGGAACGTGCCGGCGGCGATCGCCTTCTCCAGATCCTTGTTCGTCGCCGCGATCAGCCGCACGTTCGCCTTGATCGTCTCGGTGCCGCCCACCCGCTCGAACTCGCGCTCCTGCAGCACCCGCAGCAGCTTGACCTGCGTCGAGAGGTTGATGTCGCCGATCTCGTCGAGGAACAGGGTGCCGCCCTCGGCCATCTCGAAGCGGCCTTTCTTGCGCGACTCGGCGCCGGTGAAGGCGCCCTTCTCGTAGCCGAACAGCTCGGACTCGATCAGGCTGTCGGGCAGCGCCGCGCAGCTGACCTTGACGAACGGCTTCTTCGCCCGCAGCGAGCTGTAGTGGATCGCGTGCGCGATCAGCTCCTTGCCGGTGCCGGACTCGCCGCGAATCAGCGCCGTCGTGTTCGTCCCCGACACCTGCGTGACTTGCTCGAAGATCTGCCGCATCGGGCCGCTGCTGCCGACCAGGTTCGAGAAGTCGTAGCGCTCGCGCAGCTCCTGCCGCAAGTGGGTGTTCTCATCGACCAGCGTCCGCCTGTCCTCTTCGATCAGGCGGTGGATCTTGACCGCCTGCGCGATCATCGACGCCACCACGCCGAGAAACTTGGTGCTGCGCTCGAAGTTCCGGTCCGCCTTGAACTTGAGATCGATCGCCAGCGCCCCGATGGCGCGCCGGTTCAGGCTGATCGGAACGCAGACGAAGCTCAGCTCCTGGTGCGACAGCTCCGGCAGCCGGGCGGCGCGATGCAGGAACGCCGGCTCGCGGCTGACGTGCGGCACCACGATCGGCTTGCCGCTCTGCACCACCTTGCCGGTGATGCCCTCGCCGACGCGATAGCGGACCAGGCGCGAGGCGTCGCCGATGCCGTCCGCCGCCTCGACGCGCAGCTCGCCGTTTTCCTCCAGGACCGAGACGATGCCGCGGACGGCGCCGTGGTGGCGGGCAAGAATCTCGAGCACCCGGTGGAGCGAGGCCTTCAAGTTCAGCGTGCCCGACAGCGCCTGGCTCACCTCGAGCAGCGTCGACAGTCGGCGGACTTCGCGGGTCGGGGCGTCCACGTCTGGTAGAGGCGTGATCGGCCGCGGTGCGCGGGTGGGCATGGTCGTCGTCAGGGGCGTCATAGTCTCCATCCTACAATCCTGTCGCTTTTGGCGCTACATCTAACATTTGTGTATGGGTCACCAAATTGGCGCCCTCGGGCATCGACGCTGCATTTCTACGTTTTTGTCTGAACAGTTCGCTCCACCTACATCAATGTGTGATTCCGCAATCGGCTTCATGACCGAGCATCGAAAACAGGCCTGGTTCTTTCGAAATCAGACCGCGTGCGGTGGTGGATTGCATATTGCTCACCAGATCGGCATGTCGAAGCGCCAGGGCCGCAGGCGGCCTCGAACAGAATGTTGCGTCGCGACCTTCGCGGCTTTCGTATTCCTGTCTTTTGCGACTTCGGCGATCGCCCAACCCGGCCTCGCCGAAGCGCGACCGCGCGAAGGCGGGACCGCGCACGTCCGCGGCGAGAGCGGTATGCAGCGTCTGGTCGACCAGGCCGCGCGCGACTCTCCGGCGATTCAGGAATCGATCGATCGCCTGCAGCAGCTGGACGTCACCGTCTACGTCCGCGCGAGACTATTCACGCAGCTGGATCTCGAGGGCCGCATCGCCATCCTCTCGACAGTCGGCGGTCACCGCTACCTGGTCATCGAGTTGGCCTGCGGACGGTCGGAGCTGGAGCAGATGGCGACGCTCGGGCACGAGCTCTATCACGCGCTCGAGATCGCCGAAACGCCGTCGGTCGTCGATGCCGACACGCTGGCCGACCTCTACTCGCGGATTGGCAGGAAGACGAGCGATCGCGCCGGGTTACGGACGTTCGAAACCGAAGCGGCGGCCGCGGCCGGACTGCTCGCGCGCCAGCAGCTTCTCATCAACAGCACGAGGCACGGCCATGGAACTTGAGCGCATCGTCTACCGCATTCGGGAAGAGTTCAGGGAGATGCCGGGGCTCCGGCTGACGCCGGCGCAGGCGACGCGGCTCTGGGGGATGGAGCATGCGGAGTGTCGCGAGGTGATCGACAGGCTCGTGGCGGCGTCGTTTCTTCGATGGACGCCCTCTGGCGCGGTGACGCGAGCCGACGGGTAATCTCAAGGCTCAACGCTTAACTCTCGGGTTGAGACTTGACAGTTGAAAGTTGCTAACCCCGCTTCGGTCTGTAGACGTGCGTCGCCTGGCCGAAGAAGACTTCCGCCGACTCCATCATCGTCTCGGTGAGCGTCGGGTGCGGGTGGATGGTCAGCTTGAGATCGGTGGCGTTGGCGCCCATTTCTATCGCCAGGACGCCTTCGGCGATCAGCTCGCCGGCGCCGGGACCCACCAGCCCCACGCCGAGCAGCCGCTCGCTCTCCGGATCGAGAATCAGCTTGGTCAGCCCGTCGGTGCGGTCGAGCGTAACCGCCCGGCCTGACGCGCCCCATGGGAATTTCGCCACCGAGACGTGGCGCCCCTCCTTCGCCGCCTGCGCTTCGGTGAGCCCGCACCACGCCAGCTCGGGATCGGTGAAGACCACCGCTGGGATCGCGCGTGGCGCAAACGCCACGTTCTCGCCCGCCATCACCTCGACCGCGACGGACCCTTCGTGCGACGCCTTGTGCGCGAGCATCGGCTCGCCGACCACGTCGCCGATCGCGAAGATCGACGGCTCGTGCGTCCGCCGCTGCTCATCGACCATGATGAAGCCGCGCTGGTCGACCTGGACGTGCGTACGTTCCAACCCCGGGATCGCCGAGTTCGGGCGGCGCCCCACCGCGACCAGCACGCGATCGAACAGCTGCTCCTTCGGATCGGCCTTGCCCTCGAACGTCACCCGGATGCCCTTGGCCTCCGCCTTCATCTGCACGACCCGCGTCTCCAGCAGCACGCTCTTCATCGTCTGGGTCACGCGCTTGGCGAGGACGTCGACCAGGTCTCGGTCGGCGCCCGGCAGCAGTCCCGGCGTCATTTCGACGACGGTCACGGCGCTGCCGAGCGCGGCGTAGACGCTGCCGAGCTCGAGCCCGATGTAGCCGCCGCCGACGACCAGC
>DATASG010000048.1:0-14279 GCA_036269295.1 Vicinamibacterales bacterium
CTTCATCAGCCCGGACCTCGCCACGGATCCGACGGTCAAGAGCGGCTACACCGTCGCGCTCGGCGTCGGCGGCACCGCGGCGACGGCGGGCGTGACCTCGTGCCATACGGCTCCGGTGGCTGTGTTCCCGGGGTACACGTCGACCGCTGATCCGGTCTCGACCTCAACCGGCACGCGCTCCTTCGCCAGCGACGCCCGGGGCACGATCTTCTTCGCCAACGGCGCGCCCGTCGTGCTGGCTGCGGCGGCGATCCCGGCGGCAGCGGTCGCGATTCAGTAAGCTGTCAATCTGACCGCCAGGGCGCGAACCTTCGGGTTCGCGCCTGGCGTCTCCGTTCCTCCCCCTCGCGCGCCTTCCACTTACGCCGGGTGCATGGTGCGGGAGCCGCGTCCCTTGACGGCGCGCCTAGCCTCAGCTACAACTCGTACGTCGCCATATGACCAGACGCGCCGCTCTCTTTGCGCTTCTCTGCTCTCTTGTCGGCCTCGGCGCGTCCGCTGCGGCCGCGTACACGCACTACCACCTCCTTTACGATCCGGCCTATCGCAGCTTTTGCGACGTCAACGAGACGATCAGCTGCACCCAGGTCTACATGAGCCGCTTCAGCACGATTCGCGGCATCCCGGTGGCCCTGTTCGGCGGGACGGCGTTTGTCGCCGCGGCACTGTTGTCGATCAGCGGCCTTACGGCGGGGCCGGCCGTGCGGGAAAACGTTCCCGGCTACCTGTTCGTCCTCTCGACACTGTCGCTCGCCGTCATCCTCTACCTGGGCTACGCCTCGTTCGTGCTGCTGAAAGCCGTGTGCCTCTTGTGCCTGACCACCTATGCCGCGGTGATCGGGCTGTTCCTCGTGTCGGGTGCGGCCACTTCATTTCCCATGACTACATTGCCTCGCCGCGCCTTCAGCGACGTCCGCGTTTTCGCCCGCAGTCCCCTGGCGATCGTCATTGCCACCCTTTTCCTGGCCGGCGCCGTTTCGACGCTGTCCTGGTTCCCACGCGAGGTGGCGGCGGCGCCTGGCGATCCCGCAGGCGAGGCCTCGCTCCCGGTTCCCACGCAGGATCAGACGTCGGAGTTCCAGCGTTGGTACAGCTCGCAGCCGCGGGTGCCGCTCGTCGTGCCGTCGGACGGTGCGAAGGTGCTGATCGTGAAGTTCAACGACTTCCAGTGCCCGGCCTGCGGCCAGTCGTACCTGCAGTACAAACCGATCTTCGCCAAGTACGAGGCCGAGCACCCCGGGCAGGTGAAGCTGGTGCTGAAGGACTACCCGCTCAATCGCGACTGCAATGACGCGCTGGGGCAGACGATTCACCCGGCGGCCTGTGAAGCGGCGGTGGCGGTGCGGCTCGCTGGCGCGCACAACAAGACCGAGGCGATGGAGGAGTGGCTCTACACGCACCAGCCGGCGATGACCCCGCCGTCCGTGCGCCAGGCGGCGCGCGACATCGGCCAGATTGCCGACTTCGACGCGAACTACCAGGCGACGCTGTCCATGGTCAAGAGCGACGTCGCGCTCGGGCGGCAGCTCGGCATCAAGTCGACACCGACCTTCTACATCAACGGCGTGAAAGTCGAAGGCGCGCTGCCGCCGCAGTACTTCGATCAGGCCATCGCCTACGAGCTGCAGCACGCCAGCTCGAAGTGACGTGCCAGCCCTTGCCACGCACGAGCTGACGAAGGACTATCGCGTCGGCTTCTGGCGGAAGCGGCCGTACCGCGCGCTCGATCGCCTCACCCTCGAGGTTGGCACCGGCGAGGTGTTCGGGTTTCTCGGCCCGAACGGCGCCGGCAAGACCACCACCCTCAAACTATTGATGCAGCTGGTATTCCCGACCGGCGGCGGCGCCGAAATCCTGGGCCGGCCGCTGGGCGACAGGTCGGTCAAACAGCGCATCGGCTACCTTCCGGAGAATCCGTATTTCTACGATCACCTCACCGCCGAGGAGCTGCTGGTCTACTATGCGAGCCTCTTCGGCATCCGCGGTCAGGCACGCGCGTCGCGCGCCGCCCGGCTGCTCGACGAGGTCGGCATCGGCGCCGAGCGCCGTCTCCAGCTCCGCAAGTTCTCGAAGGGCATGCTGCAGCGCGTCGGCATCGCCCAGGCGCTCATCAACACACCGGAGCTGGTCATCCTCGACGAGCCGATGTCAGGTCTCGACCCGCTCGGGCGGCGCGACGTCCGCACGCTGATCCTGCGGCTGCGCGACGCCGGCTGCACCGTGTTTTTCAGCTCGCACGTGCTCAGCGACGCCGAAGCGCTCTGCAGCCGGGTCGCGATTCTGGCGAAGGGGCGGCTGGTCACGGCCGGCCGGCTCACCGACATGCTGGCGCTGCGCGCGCGCGGCTGGGAGATGGTCGTGGCCGGTGCCAGCGAAGGGTTGATTGCGTCGCTCGGATCACGGGTGCGGCGCAGCGTCCGGATCAGCGAAGGACGCTACACGCTGGAGCTCGCGCTCGATCCGCCGCCCGAACAGCTGCTCGCGGCCCTGACCGCCGGCGGCGCGCATCTGGCGTCGCTCAACCCGATTCGTGACACGCTCGAGGACGTCTTCGTCCAGAGCGTCAGCTCCCCCGACGTGCTGAGCGCCCGCCGCGGGCTCGACGGCTCCCCGGGACCCTCGGCATGAGGGTCACCGCGGCGATTGCGATCAACGTGTTTCGCGAATCGGTACGCGACAAGGTGTTCTACAACCTGGTGCTGTTCGCGCTGCTGATGACGGCCTCGTCATACCTGATCGGACAACTGACCGCGGGGCAGGACGTCAAGATCATCAAGGACCTCGGGCTCGCGGCGACGTCGATGTTCGGCTTGTTCATCGCGGTGTTCATCGGCATCGGCCTGGTGTCGAAGGAAGTCGAGCGCCGCAGCGTCTATTCGCTCGTCGCCAAACCGGTCAGCCGCGCCCAGCTCGTGCTCGGGAAGTACTGCGGGCTGGCGCTCACGCTCGGGGCCAACATGGCGGTGATGGCGATCGCGCTCTATGCGGTGCTGGCTTACTCGTCGTGGGGAGTGTCGGCGCAGGCTCGCGCCGCATGGGACGCGCCGGCCCTGGATCCGGCGCTGCTGAAGGCGATGGCGCTGATCTTCGGGGAGCTGATGCTGGTGACCGCGATAGCCCTCTTCTTCTCGACGTTTTCCTCGCCGCTGCTGTCAGCGGCGCTGACTGTTGGCCTCTACGTCGTCGGCCATTTCAGCGCCGACCTGCGCAATTTCCAGCAGGTGCTCGATTCGCCGGCGGCGGTGGCCCTGGCGCGCGGGCTCTATTGGGTGCTGCCGAACCTGGCGCAGTTCGACGTCAAGAGCGACGTGGTGCACGGGGTTCATGTGCCGGCCGGCTACCTGGCGATGACGGGGGCGTACGCCGCACTCTACATCGCGATGCTGCTGTCGATCGCCTCGCTCATCTTTTCACGCCGGGATTTCAAATAGTCGTGACCAGCCGATCCCCGTCCGCCGTTGTCGCGACCGCGGCGTTGGCCGTGGTGTTGCTGGCGGCCGCCGTCCAGGTACAGGCGGCTCGCGAGCGCGTTTACCCGCCGGCCGAGGTGACCGAGGAGTCGTTGGTTCTCAGCTCCGCCTCCGCCGTGCGACGCCTGACGGGGGCCTACAACACGTTGTTCGCCGACGTCTACTGGATCCGCGCCATCCAGTACTATGGCGGCACGAAGCACAAGATCGACGCCGCGGTTGCGGGTCAAGGGATCCTGGCAGAACCGCCCGCGTCGCTCGCCGCGGACGCCTTCCCGGTGTTGTATCCGCTGCTGGACATCACGACGACGCTCGATCCGCGGTTCAACATCGCGTATCGGTTCGGGTCCGTCTTCCTGGCCGAGCCGTACCCGCGCGGGGCGGACCGCCCCGACCTGGCGGTGGCGCTGCTGGAGAAGGGACTGCGGTAGCGGCCGGACAAGTGGCAGTACCTGCAGGACATCGGATTTGTCTACTACTGGTTCCGCCACGACTACCTCACCGCCGCGAGGTGGTTCCAGAAAGCGGCTGACGTCCCGGGCGCGCCCTCATGGCTTCGATCCCTGGCGGCCACGACCTTGGCGCAGGGCGGCGATCGCGCGTCGTCGCGCACAATGTGGACCGCGATTCTGCAGACGGCGGAAACCGAGTGGCTAAGCAGAGAAGCGCAACGCCGCCTGGTCCAGTTGCAGGCGCTCGACATGATTGACGAATTGCAGCACGCGCTCGACAGCTACACGCGGCGCACAGGCAGGAACGCCGACTGGCGGACGCTTCTCGACAGCCGTGTGCTGCTGGGGATCCCTGTCGATCCGACTGGTATCCCGTTTGACCTGATTGACGGCCGCGTGCAGCTGTCGAAGTCCTCGGCGCTCTGGCCCCCACCCGAAGAACCGGCGGCCGCGGGACGGCCCCGCTGATGATCGAGACTTTGCCGCCGCTCGTCGGACTCGTGTTCGCCGGCGCGTTCGGCGCCATCGTCGGCAGCTTCCTGAACGTCTGCATCCATCGGCTGCCGCTCGGGGCGTCAATCGTCTGGCCATCGTCGGCCTGCCCGCACTGCAAGCGCGAGCTCGCCTGGTACGAGAACATCCCGGTGGCCAGCTACCTCGTGCTGCGCGCGCGCTGCCTCACCTGCAAGGCGCCGATCAGCGCGCGCTATCCGTTTGTCGAGACCCTGACCTGCGCGATGTTCGTGGGCGCGTGCTGGTACTACGGCCCGGGGCCGCTGCTCGCGTCGCGCCTCGTCTTTGGCTGCGCCCTCATCGTGCTGTTCGCGATCGACCTCGAGCATCACCTGCTGCCGAATGTGATCACGCTGCCCGGCATCGTGGTGGGCTTCGCCTTCAGCCTGGTTACCGAGCCGGGGTGGATCGCCTCGCTCATCGGCGTGCTGGCCGGCGGCGGCGTGTTGTATCTGATCGCGGTCGTATACCTCTGGGTCAGGCACGAGGAGGGGCTGGGGATGGGCGATCCGAAGATGCTGGCGATGATCGGCGCCTTCCTCGGATGGAAGCTGACGCTGCTGACTTTGATGCTGGCCTCGCTGACGGGGAGCGCGGTCGGCGTGGGCCTCATCGTCGCCGGGCGCGGCAGCATGAAGTACGCACTGCCGTTCGGCTGTTTCCTGGCGGTCGGCGCGGCGGTCGCGGCCACCGTCGGTCCTGCGCTCCTCAACTGGTATCTGGGACTGCTCTGACCGTTTTGCCATAGCGATCTCATGCACCTGACCCCCCCCGCCTATGCCTTTCTCGGTCTGACGGCGCTCGTCGCCTGTCTGGTCGCGGTGCTGGCGTTCGCCCTGTTGCGGTTCTCGGCGGCGGCCGCTGAGACGCGCCGCGCGCCGCGCGGCGGCGGGGACACGGCGCTGCTGTCAGCGGCATTGCAGGAAGCCGTCACGAGACTGAAGGCGCAGGAGCGAGCGACCGCCGCGCGCGCGGACGCCTCCGAGCGCCTGAGCGGCGAAATCATCTCGAGCCTGACCGCCGGCTTGCTCGTGGTCGGTCTTCAAGGCGAGGTGCGGATCCTGAACCCCGCCGGCAAGCGCGTGCTTGGGCGCCCCGAGTCCCAGGACACGGACGGCGTCGAGCGCTCGGCTCGTGAGCAGCCGCTCGCCGACGTGATCGACGAGTGCCTGCGCGATCGCAGCTCGATCGTCAGGCGGGAGGTCGTGCTGCCGACAGCGGGGCAGGGCGTCACGCATCTCGGCGTCAGCGTGTCGCCGCTGTTCGATCCGCAGGGGGAGCCGCAGGGCGCGATCTGCCTATTCACGGACTTGACCGCGGTGAAGGACCTCGAGGAGCGGCTGCGGCTGAAGGAGAGCCTGGCGACGGTTGGTGAGCTCACGGCGGGGATCGCGCATGAGTTCCGCAACGGCCTCGCGACCATTCAGGGATACAGCAAGCTGGTCGACCTGAACGCGCTGCCCGCGTCGTACCGCCCGTACGTGGAAGGCATTCGGGCCGAGACCGAATCGCTTTCCCAGGTGGTCACCAACTTTCTGAACTTCGCCCGTCCGGCGCAGCTCACGCTCACCGAGGTGGATCTCGGCGCCATCTGCGAACGCGCGGCAGAAGAGATTCGGACGGACGCGCGAGCCGCGGGGGGCGACGTCGAGGTCTCGGGAGCGTTCGGCATCGTCGAAGGCGACGATGTCCTGTTGCGGCAGGCGCTCAGCAACCTGATGCGAAACGCGATCGAGGCGTGTTCCGCGATGCAGCGCGCGCCACGAATCACGATTCAGTCGGAGATCGACCTGGCGGCCAAAGTATCACGCATCGAGATCGCGGACAACGGTCTGGGCGTTCCGCCGGAACTGCGCGACAGAGTCTTTCAGCCGTTCTTCACGACGAAGCGGAACGGCACCGGGCTCGGTCTCGCGCTGGTGCAGAAGATCATCGTCTTCCACAACGGACGCATCGCCGTGGGACCCGCGGCTGCAGGGGGCGCGAGCTTTCAGATTACGCTGCCGCTGGCGGGTTGAGGCGTCGTTGCCGCGCGATCAGAAGCGTTTCCAGTTGAACGTGCCCATGATGGGGTGGCCGACGACGTAGAAGTCGTGCTGCAGCCGGCGGTCGTAGTGAATATTGGCGTTGCCGGTGTTGTCGATGGTCTGGGCGAGGACGGAACCGAAGATATCGGCGGTGCCGCTCAGCGTGAACGCCGCATTGGGCGCGTAGACGGTCGCGGCGGCGCCGCTGTTCCCGGTCATGTTGACCTGGCCGGTGCCGCCGTACACGATCTGCAGCATCGACGCGTCATAGGCGGAGCAGGTGGCGCATCCGGTGACCGCGGCGTAGGTGCCGCCGGTAAAGTCGACGGGGGTGGCGATCGCCGTGCCGTCGGGATTCTTGCCGACAATCCCGATCAGCGCTCCCTGGGTGGGCGACGTCGCGGCGACGCCGATGGTCGAGCCGCCCGACAACGAGAGGCTGTTGAAGTTGATCTGCGCCGCCGGGCTGCTGGCCGTGATCACGATGTTCGTATGCGCGCTCAGCGACACGCTCGGCAGGGTGAGATTGGTTCCAGTGATCGTGATCGTGCTTCCCGCGACCGAGCAGTTGAGCGCAGTGAGTCCGAGCAGTGCGCAGGTGCCCGCGCCAGGGCTGCTGATGGCCACGCTCGGCAGCGCGGACGGACCGGGTAATGTCGGTGATGGATAGGCCACCGCACCGGGCAATTTCGTGATGCTGCCGTCGACCGCGGCGCTCCCGGACTCGGTCAGCGCATCGACGGCGCCGTCCACGCAGGCGCCGACACCGGTGCGCGGCGTGTAGAGGTTGCCCCCGACATTCACGTGTCCGCCCACCGTCAGATTGCCGTTGGTTCCGACATCGCCGCCGGCGCCTGAATAGGTCGGCGCCGTGGCGCCGGTCAGGTTGGTCGAGTCGTAGCTGTCAATTGCGACGTTACCTTGGAAGGTCAAGGCGCCGCAGGTATTGGCGGTCGCGAACGCGGCGTAGGAGCTCGCCGCGACTTTGGGCGTCTCGACCATCGCGAGAATTTCGACGGTGGCCTTCGAGTATCCGACCAGGCCGCCGTCTCCGGTGAGCTGCCACGTGGCGGTCACACCCTGTCCGCCTCCATAGGAATCGAACACCTGCAGCCCCATCAAGGTTGCAGACGAGTTATAGGTCAGCGTGCTGTTGCCGCCCGCCATCGTCCCCTGGCCGGCAGCGCTGAATGCCGTCTGCACCGCCGCCACCGGATAGTTCGAAGCCTTCGCGGCCGACGCGGACAGCACGACTGGCTGCTGAACTCCGCCTTTGAGGCACGTCACCGGCGACACGGTCCGGACGCAGTTGACACTCAATAGATCGGCGGCGGTCGGCGTGGGAAACTGCGCCGGATCGAGCAGGAAGTTCGAGGCCTTCTGCACGCCGGCTTCGGCCGCGTACCGCACCTGCGACATCATGCGGTAGTTCATGCTCGAGTTGGTTTCCGTCTGTGCCAGAAACATCAGCGACGCGCCCAGCACGGACAGCGCCGAGACCAGGAACAGCGCGAGGACGAGGGCGATTCCGCGTTCGTCATGCCGGTGCATCAGAATCCTCATGGCAGGAGCGCCGTGACGGTCGGCGGCGTCGGCTGCACGCGATTGTTATAAGCCAGGCCGGCAAACTGCGAGGTGAACCCCACGTTCCGCGGCGACACATTGAGCAGCGCCTTGGTTTCGGTCTGAAACTGCTTGGTGATCAAATCCCTCGCCTGCGTCCACGCTGTCAGCGTCACGGCAACGTCGATGACCAACGTGTACGGAGTCCCGCCGACCGTGACTGGCACCGTCTGGTACTGGAAACACGGACGCGCCGCGCCGCTGGCATCGGCCGGGTTCGAGTGCACGTTGCTCAAGAGGATCATCGAATTGGTCAGCGCCGGCTTGGCCGCCGCCGGCGTATCGAACGCCATGATGTTGCGATAGAGGTTGAACGACCCTGCCGTGCCGGCGTCGCCGTTGTCGCAGGTGTACTCGACGTAGACCATGTTGCCGTCACCGTTGATGTCGCCGTACAGCTTCAGTTTGTTCGCGGTCGAACCGTTGGCGATCCCGGTCGGCGGGACGATGCCGGTCGCAAAGCCGCCGAGTACCGCGATCGAAATGGGCGAACCAGCGACGACCGTATGCGAACGGGTGAAGCAGGCTGTAAGCGTCGTCGCCGACGGGATGGCGGTGACGGCGAAGGTTTCGGACGAGTCGCCGTCGAAGGTGGTCAACCACTCACCGACGAACATGCCGGTGGTCGAGGTGACGGTCACCGTGGCCGCAGCACACGGGTTCCCACCGGGGACCGTCGTGTTGAGGGTCACGGCCGCGGGCAGCGTGATCCGTCCGGCCTGGCCGACCTCCTGCTGCAACAGCTCAGTAGCACCGCGGACCCCGCTGTGCATTTCGGTGCGGTTCCAGATTGTCTGCTGGTGATTGCTCATCTGCAGCAGCGCACCGGTCACAATGCTCGACACCACGAGCATCAATCCGGTCGCCACGAGCACTTCGGCGAGCGAGAAGCCGGCTTCCGAGCGCAGTCTGGTGACCATGGCTAGAACGTTGACGCCTTGAATGCGGCGACCGTCGACTTGGGCAGCATGAAGCCGCCGATGGCCGAACGGACCGTCACCGCCACGGTGACCTGCTTTACGTTCGCGGCCGGCGCAGTGACCTGCCACACTCGCTGGTAAAACCAGGTCGCCGGCGGCGCCGTCCCGCCTCCGAGCAAACTGCCGTCGCTGGCCAACCAGTCGACGTACAGGTTGACAGGGGCCGCCGTGTTCGTGCTGCCGCCGATGGCGAGGCCGCTGCCACCGCCATTGGCCGCCGGGAAGACGACGGTGTCGCTGGTCGAGTCGCCGTACGCCAGCGCCAGCAGTTGTTCCATCTTGTCCTGCGCGTACTCGGTGGTCCGCGGCGCGAGATTCCCCTGGTTCTCCGTGTGCATCGTGGCAATCGTGCCCATCGACATGAGCCCGGCCAGCGTGACAAACAGGATGCCGGTGGCGATCGTCGTCTCGATCAGCGTGGTGCCGTCTTGGTCGCGAAGCCGCCGAAGGTACCCGCGCAGGCGTGCACTCATTGCAGGGTCCACGTCGGCCCGGCGACCGACCGTGTCCGCCACGTGCGGACAGTCCCGGTGGCCGATGCCGTGATCGCATAGACGGAGATCCCATCCGTGAGATACAGCCCGTACACGAACGGTTGGCCGGTGGAATCAATCGGCAGCCCGCGGGAGTTGAAGATGATGCAGGCTGTATTGGCGATGTCGGCGGTGCCCGCATTGTTCTTGCAAGCCGGCGACTGGCCGATGACGGCTTGCGTGTTCGGCGGCGCCGTGCCGACGACGCCGAAGGAATAGGTCACGTTCTGTGAGAGAGAGGCGGCGGCGCCATCAGCAAGCCACGCCGAGGTGGGCTTGTCCCAGGTTTCCAGATGGAAGGTCCTCGCGCCGAGGTCCACATACAAGCGCTCGCGTCCGAATACTGATGCGGCGCGCATCTTTGCCAGCCCGGTGGCGTTCGCCGTGCTTCGGGCATCACCGCTCAAACGATAGTACGCAAGGTTGTTGGCCATCATCGGTACGGCGATCGCCGCCACCACGCCCGTCACTGCAAGGACGAGCATGATCTCCATCAAGGAGAAGCCACGTTGCGTATTCGACCGGGAAGTCAGACCCACTGCTACCCCATCTGCGCAACGACCATGCCACGGTTCCCCTCCCACTCGGACAGGCCATACCGATTGCCTGCCGTCGTTTGGAGCGAGTCGTCCGGTATTCCGGATTCCAGCGATGCTCTGTTCTGAGACACGAGGTTACGGTTTGGTGTTCGCCGACACGGTTTTCAACTACCTCGATGATCGTCTCATTGCGATTCTTCGGCGATTCTCGCCATCGAAGGTTCAGTTTCAAGGGCGACCAGGGCGTCGCCTACAGAGCCGTGATTGGTACGGGTGACGATGAGAGGGTTTACAATCTGGCAGGATCGCTGCCAATGAAAATCTTGTCGTGGCGCGAGGTGCGTTAGGTGTCCGGATATGTCGTCTGTCGGTCCTGCGGCACGCGTATCAAGGCCGGGCGGCCGTTTTGTCTGAAATGTTTCGAACCGCTGCCTGAACCCCAGGCCGCTGAGCCGAAGACAGTGTGGGTTTCCCTGGGACTTTCGGCCACCCAACAGGCGATTCTCACCATCCTGGTGGGGCTCATCGTCGTAGGTCTGGTCGCCGTCATCTGGCAGACGTCGGTTCCAGTCGAGGACGATGAGACACGGCCGGTCGCACGGCCTGCAGACATGGTCGCGCCGCCCACGAGCCCGGTCGGGTCCGCCTCGACGCCGCCGCACGCTCCCGTCGGCACGCCGCGCCTCGAACCCTTCGAGCCAACGTCACTCGCGCCTGCCACTCCAGCCAAGCCTGATCCAGCCGACGTGGCGTCCCTAGAGGCGAGCCGCGCGGCGTTCGACCAGCAGCTCATCCAGCGGCCCGACGACGCCGACGTGCTGAACCGTAAGGGGCAGGCACTCGAGCGCCTGGGGGAGATCGGCGAGGCGGCGAAGTGTTTCGAGCGTGCCGTCGCGTTGGCGCCGGAGACGCGGAGCTATCACCTCAACCTGGCCCGTGTCGACGCTGCCCTCGGACAGGCGGATCGCGCGATTGCCCAATACCGCGAGGTCGTGCGCCTGCAGCCCGACGACTATTCCGCGCGGTACACCCTCGGCATGTCGCTCCACAGGATAGGCGACGAGGAAGCGGCCATCCCGGAGTTCCAGAAAGCCGCCGCTCTCGGTCCCGCGGAACCCAGCTTCCGTCTGGCGCTGGGCGTCAGTCTGGAACGCGCGGGACGTCTATCGGAAGCGGTCCGGGAATACGAACGTTTTGTGGCGATGCAGCCGAGCTCTGGCGACGCCCGGCGGCTGAAAGACCACCTGGCCGCTCTGTCGGCAGCCCTTAAGTAGAATGAAGGTGACGCCGATATAACGAAGGGCTAGACATGTCACACAGAAGGCACTCGTTGACGGGGGCTATCGTGGCCTTGGTTGCGGTCATGGGTTTGTGGGTGACGATCTGGCCCGCGGCGGCGCAGTCGCTCGCCGATGTCGCAAAGAAAGAGGAGGAGCGGCGCAAGACCATCACGGCGCCAGCCAAGGTCTACACCAACAAGGATCTCAATCCCGTGCCGGCCGGTTCGCCGTCCGCGGCGACTCCTGCCAAACCCGGGGAACCGGCCGCCAAGCCTGGCGACAGCGACGCGAAGGACAGCGCTCCCACTCCGGCGGCTGCCGGTGACAAGCCGCAGGTCAAGGACCAGAAATACTGGGCCGGCGGCCTCAAAGCGCTTCAGGACAAGCTCGCCCGCGAGCAGGACTACGCGGACGCCATGCAGACCCGCATCAACGCCCTGACCACCGACTTCGTGAACCGAGACGATCCGGCGCAGCGGGCGGTGATCGAACAGAACCGGCAGAAGTCGATCGCCGAGCTGGCGCGCCTTACCAAGAGCGTCGAGGACACGAAGAAGGCTCTCGCCGACTTCCTCGAGGACGCGCGTCGCGCCGGCGTTCCGCCCGGCTGGCTGCGGTGACGCGTCTCGACAGGTGAGCGTTCGATCCCGCCACTCCGTCGATCCCCCGATCCTGCTCGTCGAGGACAAGGATTCGCTCCGCGCGATGCTGCGCCACGCGCTCGAGGCGCAGGGCCATACGGTCGTCGAAGCGCGCGACCAGCCTGAGGCCGAGGCGGCTCTCGCCGCCAGCAATCCTGCCGTCGTGCTGTCGGATCTCCGCCTCACTGAAGGCGACGGCTTCGGCGTCCTGCGTGCCGCGAAGGAGCACGATCCGCAGCTACCGGTGATCGTCATGACGGCGTTTGGCAGCATCCAGGACGCGGTGGCGGCGATGAAGGAGGGCGCGCTCGACTTCCTCGCCAAGCCAGTGGATCCGGATCACCTGCTGCTGATGGTGGAGCGCGCGCTCATCCAGCGGCGGCTCGCCACCGAGAACATGATCCTGAAGGACGAGCTGGCGCAGCGCCGCGGCGCGCCGCTCATCGTCGGCGACGACGCCAAGCTGAAGCAGGTGTCGCAGGCGCTGCACCGCGCGGCGGCTACCGACACGACGGTGCTGCTCGAAGGCGAGAGCGGCACCGGCAAGGAGCTGTTCGCGCGGGCGCTGCACGCGCTCAGCCCGCGCAACGACGGACCGTTCATCGCCATCAACTGCGCTGCGATTCCGGAAAACCTGCTCGAAACGGAGCTGTTCGGGCACGAGAAGGGCGCGTTCACCGGCGCCTCGCAGCGCAAGCCAGGCAAATTCGAGCTCGCGCATCACGGCACGCTGTTCCTGGACGAGATCGGCGACCTGCCGCTGTCGTTGCAGGCCAAGATCCTGCGCGCGCTCGAAGAGAAGCAGTTCGAGCGCGTCGGAGGGACGGCGCCGCTGAAGGTGGATGTCCGGGTCGTCGCGGCGACCAACCGCAACCTCAAGGCGGCGGTGGCGGCGCGCCAGTACCGCGAGGATCTGTACTTCCGGCTGTCGGTGTTTCCGATTGTGATCCCGCCGCTGCGCGATCGTCCGAAGGACATCCCGACGCTGGCGCGCTACTTCATCGACAAGTTCTGCCGCGACCTGAACAAGCCGCCGCTCGCCCTGTCGCCGGCGGCGGAGGACGAGCTTCGCACCTACGCGTGGCCGGGGAACGTCCGGGAGCTGCAGAACTGCATCGAGCGCGCCGCCATCCTGACCGAAGGAGACACCATTCATCCTCGGCACCTCAGCTTGTCGTTTCGCGGGCCGACCCTGGCGGCGCCGGTCGACGGCGAAGACGGCCCGTGGTCGAAAATCGACCTGTCGGGCACGCTGGCTGACGCGGCGAAGCGAACGCTGCTGGAGGTCGAGCGGCGGAAGATCGTGCAGGCGCTGAAGGAGGCAGGGGGCAACCCCGGCGCGGCCGCCGAGATCCTGCAGGTGAGCTACAAGGCGCTGGCCGCGAAGATCAAGGACCACGGCCTCGAGTGACCGGTCGTCTGTCCTCTATTTCCCGAACCCCACTTTTTTCAACGCGCTCCTGAGCTCGGCTTCCTTGACATCGTCGACAATCACGGTGGCGCCAATCGCCGTGGGCAGGACGAAGTGCAGCGTGCCGGCGACGATCTTTTTGTCGTGCTGCATCGCCTCGAGGATGGCCGGCGCGGAGAGATCGGCGATCGGCGGAAGCGGACCGAGGCTCGCGATCAGATCGGCGAGCGCCCGGCGGTCACGATCGGCCAGGGCTCCTCTGGCGACGGCAAGCTGCGCCGCCACCAGCATGCCGTAGGCGACCGCTTCGCCGTGGCGGAAGCGGCGGAACCTGGTCACCGCTTCGAGCGCGTGACCGGCGGTGTGACCGAAGTTGAGGATCCGCCGCCGCCCGCCCTCGCGCTCGTCGGCCGTCACCACCTCGCCCTTGATCCGGCACGACTCCGTGACGATCGGCAGCAGCGACTCCGGCTCACGGGCGAAGATCGCCTTGCGGTCGCGCGCCACGCGATCGAACAACGACGGGCTCGACGTCATCCCGTACTTGATCACTTCGTAGAGCCCGGCGCGGAATTCGCGTCGCGGCAGCGTGCCGAGCACCCGCGGATCGATCACCACCGTATTGGGCTGGTAGAAGGCGCCGATCAGGTTCTTGCCGAGCGGATGATTGACACCGACCTTGCCGCCAATGGCGCTGTCGACCTGCGCGAGCAGCGTCGTGGGAACGTGGACGAGCGCGATACCGCGCAGATAGGACGCCGCCGCGAAGCCGGCCATGTCGCCGATGACGCCGCCGCCGAAGGTGATGAT
>DATASG010000049.1:0-10939 GCA_036269295.1 Vicinamibacterales bacterium
GCTTTTCGTTCTTTTACAACGCGCAGTGCTGCGGCATCGCCGTCGAGTACCAGGCCTACAACTACGGGCCCTTCAACGTCGTCTCACCCATCCCCGCCGACCACCGCTTCTTTCTGTCGTTCACGCTCGCCGGCCTCGGCAACTTCTCACCGTTCAACGGGGCGTTGAGCGGCACCCCGCGGTAGCGCGCGCACCGCCACGATGTCGAAGGAGGTACTCGTCACCGGCGCCGCGGGGTTCGCGGGCAGCCATCTGGTCGATCTGCTGGTGCGCTCGGGAGCGAGCGTGACCGCCTGGCATCGACCCGGCGGCGCGCCGCCGCGCGATGGCCCTGGCGCGCGCTGGAACGCGGTCGATCTCCTCGATCAGGACCAGGTGCAGGCGGCCATCGACCGCGCCCAACCTGTCGCCGTCTACCACTGCGCGGGCGCGGCCCACGTCGGTCGCGCATGGGACTCGACGACGCAGACGCTGGCGACCAACGTGCGCGGCACGCATCACGTGCTGGAAGCGCTGGAGCGGTCGGGCATCCGGGCGCGAGTGCTGCTGCCGAGCTCGGCTCTGGTGTACGCGGCGGCGGACGAAGCGCTGACCGAGTCGCATCCACTGCTGCCGTCCAACCCTTATGGGTTGAGCAAGCTGGCGCAGGAGATGCTGGGCTGGCAGGGGAACGCTGCGCTCGAGGTGGCGATCGCGCGTCCATTCAATCACTTCGGCCCCCGTCAGGATCCGTTCTTCGTGGCATCGGGGTTCGCGCGCCGAATCGCGGACATCGAGAGGGGCCGCTGGGCGCCGGAAATCTCGGTCGGCAACCTCGAGGCCCGGCGCGATCTGACCGACGTGCGGGACACCGTTCGCGCCTATCACATGATCATGGAGCGCGGCGTGCCCGGCCGGCCGTACAACGTCTGCTCCGGACGGGCGATCCGGATCCGCGATCTGCTCGATCAGATGATTGCGCTCGCCCACGTTGCTGTCTCGGTGAAGGAGGATCCGGCGCGCTATCGCCCGAACGACACGCCGCTGCTGCTCGGCGATCCAGCCCGCCTGCGCGACGAGCTCGGATGGATGCCGGAGATCCCTCTCGAGCGCACGCTCGACGATCTGCTCGAGTACTGGCGCAACCAGACGCCATGAAAGTGCTGGTAACGGGCGGCACCGGATATCTCGGCCGCGCCGTCGTCAGCGCGCTCGCGTCACGTGGACACGATGTGGTCGTCTTCGCCAGGAGCGCCAGCCGCAGCGGCCTCCCAGGCACGGCGATCGACGGCGACATCCGCGATCGCGCGGCGGTCGAGCGCGCCGCCGCGGGCTGCGACGCCATCTCGCATGCGGCGGCACTGGTCAGCATCTGGCGGCGGCGGCCGGCGGACTTCGACGACGTCAACCTCGGCGGGCTCCGCAACGTCCTGGCGGCAGCCGCGGCGCACCGCACACCGCGCCTGCTCTACACCTCGTCGTTCGTCGCCATTCCGCCGCGCGGCCGGGCCGAGCCGCTTCTGGCGAACGACTACCAGCGCACGAAGGTCGAGGCGGATCGCATCGCCGGTCAGGCGGTCGACGACGGCGCACCGCTGATTCGCGTCTATCCGGGCGTGGTCTACGGACCTGGCCGCTTCACTGAAGGCAATCTGGTCGGCCGGTTGATCGCGGACCACTTGAGGCACCGGCTGCCCGGCCTGGTCGGACCGGAGCAGCGCTGGTCGTATTCGTATGTCGACGATGTGGCCGCCGGCCACTGCGCGGCGCTCGAGCGGGGAGGCGTGGGCGGACGCTACGCGCTCGGCGGCGAGAACGCGCCGCAGCGCCGCGTCTTCGAGATCGTGGAGCAGCTGACGGGACGGCGGCCGCCGCCGCGTATTCCTTTTCCGATCGCACGACTGATGGGCGCCGCCGAGGAGCTGCGCGTGACCCTGTTCGGCGGCACGCCGCTCATCACCCGCGGCGCGGTCGAGATCTTCCGCCACGACTGGTCGCTCGACAGCGGGGAGGCGATCCGCGATCTCGGGTACACACTGACGCCGCTCGACCGGGGCGTGAAGCTGACGCTGGCGTCGATTGAGGCGGCACGATCGTGACCGCGGATCACGGCTCCCACTCCGAGAGCGCGCGGCAGTGGGTGCACATCGGATCGGGTCTGTTCGCGATGCTGCTGCGGGTGCTGAACGGATGGCAGTCGGCGGCGCTGGCGGCGGCCGCGCTCGTGTTCAACATGCTGCTGCTGCCCCGGGTCGGTGGCAAGCAACTCTACCGGCCGATCGATCGCGCGCGAGGCTTCCCCCTCGGCATCCTGCTCTATCCGCTGTCGGTCCTGCTGCTGACGCTCGCGTTTCCATCGCGACTGGACATCGCCGCCGCTGCGTGGGGGATCCTGGCGTTCGGCGACGGCTTCGCAACGCTGATAGGGCGTGGTCTCACCGCAGAGACCGCAAAGACCGCAGAGAAAGCCGATCTCTTTGCGATCTCCGCGGGCTCTGCGGTTCCTTCTGGGCGTCTTCCCTGGAACCCGGATAAGTCGATCGCCGGCACGATCGCATTCGTCGTCTGCGGCAGCGCGGCGGGCGTGGCGCTCGCCTGGTGGGTACGGCCGGCGGTTGCGCCGATGCCGCCGTTGACCGTCACGCTCGCCGCGCCGATCGCGGCGGCGGTCCTGGCCGCGCTCGTCGAGACGATCCCGATTCGCCTCGACGACAACATCACGGTACCGGCGACGGCGGCGGCGGTGCTATGGATCGCGAGCCTGATGACCGTGCCTGCGGTGAACGGCGCGCGCGCGGCGGTGGTCAGCGCGGTGCCGTGGGCGCTCGGCATCAATGCGCTCACCGGGTGGTTCGGCTACCGCGCCCGGACGGTCACGCGAGCCGGCGCACTCGCGGGCGCGGTCATCGGCGCGGTCGTCTACGTCGGCGGCGGCGCCGGCGCCTGGGTGCTGCTGCTGGTCACGTTCCTGGCGGCATCGGTGACGTCCCGCCTCGGGCTGCCGCGCAAGCAGCAGCTCGGCATCGCGGAAGAGCGAGGCGGACGCCGCGGCGCGGGCAATGCGATCGCCAACTGCGGCGTAGCGGCGGTGGCCGCCATCTGTGCGGTCACCACACCCTATCCAGCTGAAGCGCTCTGCGCGCTGGTGGCCGCCTTGACCGCGGGCGGCAGCGACACCGTCGCGAGCGAAATCGGCAAAGCCTGGGGAGGGTCGACGTTTCTCGTCACCACACTCGGCCGCGTCAAACCGGGGACCCCTGGCGCGGTGTCCGTGGCAGGCACGATGGCGGGGCTGCTCGGGGCGCTCGCGCTCGCCGCCACCGGCGCGGCGCTCGGGCTGATCTCCTTCTCCGCCGTCCTGCTGGTGGCCGCGGCTGCCACCGCGGGGGCGCTGGTGGAGAGCGCGCTCGGAGCCACGTTCGAAGGACCGGGTATCCTCAACAACGACATGCTCAACTTCCTCAACACCGGGGTAGCCGCCGCTGTCGCCCTGGCGCTTCAGCGATGAACGTCGAACGATGAACGTCGAACCGCGACCGATGCGGGCGTACGTCGACCTCGCCCGTCCCTTCACGCTGGTGGCCCCGGCGCTCGGCTTCATGTCCGGCGCGCTGACAGCGGTCGGCGCCGCACCGCGCGAGCTCTGGGCGCCAGAGCTGCTGGCGGCGCCGTTGGTCGGCGCGGCGATGGCCGCGCTTCTGAACGCCGGCAACAACGCGCTGAACCAGATCTACGACCTCGACATCGATCGCGTGAACAAACCGAAGCGCCCGCTTCCGAGCGGACGATTGACGATCCAGCAGGTCTGGTGGTTTACCAACATCACCTACGCCCTGGCGCTGGGGCTCGCCTGGCTGGTCGCGCCGGGAAAGCGGCACGAATGCTTCTGGCTCGTCGCCATCGCCGTCGTCTGCACCTACCTGTACTCGGTGCCGCCGTTCAGGACCAAGCGGCTGGGCATCTGGGCAAACGTGACGATCGCGATTCCGCGCGGCGTGCTGCTGAAGGTGGCCGGCTGGTCGTCGGTGAAAACGATTGCCGGCGTCGAGCCGTGGTACATCGGCTGCATTTTTGGCCTGTTTCTATTGGGCGCGACCACCACCAAGGACTTCGCCGACATGGAAGGGGACAGCCGAGGCGGCTGCCGCACGCTGCCGATTCAGTACGGCGTCCGGCGCGCGGCGTGGATGATCTCGCCGTCGTTCGTGATCCCGTTCGTGATGATCAACATCGGCGCCGCGATGCGCATTCTTACCGGCAACTTCTGGTTGCTTCAAATCCTGGGCGTCGTGATGACCCTCTACGGCCTGTATGTGCTGTCCCTGATGCTGAGGCGCCCGGAAGATCTGGCGGTCGACGAGAACCATGTCTCCTGGGCGCACATGTACCGGATGATGTTCGTGGCGCAAATCGGCTTCGCGCTCGCATATCTGCTGTAGAGCCGAAGCGCGTAAAGAATCCATCTCAGCCGTGCTATCGTAGCCGCATGATCCGCAAGACTTTCAAGATATTGGTGGTGGCGCTGGTCGCGGCGTTGGCGATGGCGTCGACCGCGCAAGCCGCCGCGCCGAAGAACACCAGGCACCGGACGAAGCACTCCTCGCGGGTCGCCTCGGGCGCCCCTGCTCCCGCGGGCAAGAAGCCGGCAACGAAAAAGAAGGCCTCGGCCTCACAAACGCGCGCAAAAGCGGGCTCGACCGCGAAGAAGAACGCGCCAGCCGTGCGGCGGCCGACGACCAAGCCGCGCTGACGCGGCCCTGATCCGTATCGATTCGAGATGTCGATCCGGCCTTGACATCCGACCCGGCGACCCCGATCATAGGCGAAGCAAAAGCGAAAACGCCTGTCGTCCCGGGGTCTGGCCATGTCCTCCTTCCCGCTTCTGTTCGATCTCGGCGCCTCCAAACCCACGACCCGCGACGTTGCCAACACCGTAAGAGCTGGCGGAACCGCGGCGTTGACGGAGGCCGATCGGCGCGCCGATCAGGCCACCTACCAGGAGGTCACGTGCCGATCGGCGCTGAACCGGGTGAAGGGAATGCCGTTCGAGTGGACCCTGAACCCGTATCGCGGCTGCACCCACGGCTGCCACTACTGCTTCGCGCGCCGCTACCATGCGCAGTTCGAAATGGATTCCGGCGACGAGTTCGCGTCGGTGATCCTCGTGAAGCAGAACATCGTCGGTGTGCTGGCGCGCGAGCTCGATCGACCGTCGTGGCGGCGTGACTACGTCGCGTTCGGCACCGCCACCGATCCGTATCAGCCGATCGAAGGGCACTACCGGCTGTCGCGCGCGATGATCGAAGCGCTGACGCGCGGCCGGACCCCGTTCGGCCTGATCACGAAGGGCCCGATGGTGGTCCGCGACATCGACGTGCTGGTCGAGCACGCGCAAGCCGCGCACAGCACCGTCTACATGAGCGTGCCGACGGTTGACGACGATGCGTGGCGGCAGCTCGAGCCCGGCACTGCGCCGCCGCTGCAGCGTTTGCGCGCGGTGCGCGCGCTGGTCGATGCCGGCGTCAACGCCGGCGTGCTGATGGCCCCGATCGTCCCCGGCTTCTCTTCCGCGCGCGGCAAGCTCGAGCGGACGATCAAGGCGATCGCCGATCACGGCGCCCGCTTCCTCGGCTGCAACGTGATGCACCTGCAGGACGGCACGCGCGATCACTTCATGCACTTCATCGATCGGGAGTTTCCGGCGATGAAGCCGCGCTTCGAGAAACTGTACGCGAAGAAGAACCCGCCGGAGGCGTACCGCAAGGAAGTGCAGTCGATGGTGCGCGTGCTGCAGGAACGCTACGGGCTGCGCCAGCGAAAAGAGGCGGGCGCGGAACATTCGCCCGCGGCCGCCTCATGTGAAACCGAACAGGTGGGGTTCGCCTGGTGATCCCTACGCCACAACCCCGAAGGCGACGGCGGAGCTCGCCCTGGCGATCCCCACTGCGACCTCGAGCTCACCAGCGTTCGCCTTGACCTCGAAGTGCGAGCCGTCCTTCCACCGGGCGCTGATCGGCAGCTTGACGTGCTCGTCGATGAACCGCTTCAGGAAGCGGGCACCGAATCCGACGCTGTGGCCCCTGGTGACGATCAGCTCCAACGCCTCGGCGTCCACCGCCATCGTCTTGCCGGCCTTTGCGAGCGTCGTCTGGATCTGGTCCAGATAGTGCCGCGCGATCTCGCGCACCTCGTCGTGCGTCAGCGGCGCGAACAGGACGACCTCGTCGATGCGGTTGCGGAACTCGGGTGGGAAGCGGCGCTCGAGCTCGCGCATCACCTCGCCCTCCACCTCACCGGTGCCAACGCTGCGCTGGCGGAAGCCGAGCGGGCTGGTCAGCTTGCGGAAGTGTTCGGCGCCGATGTTCGAGGTCATGATGATCACCGCGTCGCTCAGATAGACGCGCTTGCCGCGGCCGTCGGTCATCCATCCCTCGTCGAAGGCCTGCAGGAACAGGTTGAGCGTGTTCGGGCTCGCCTTCTCGACTTCGTCCAGCAGCACGACGCTGTAGGGGTTGTCCTTCAACTGATTGGTGAGGACGCCGCCGCGCTCGCTGCCGACGATGCCGCGCGGCATGCCGATCAGTTTGTCGACCGACACCGAGCTGTCCTGGTATTCCGACATGTCGACGCGAATCATCTTCTTCTCATCGCCGAAGAGGAACTCGGCCACTGCCTTGGCGAGCTCGGTCTTGCCGACGCCGGTCGGCCCCAGGAACAACAACACCCCGTCCGGACGATCGAAGCCGTCCTTGAGCGGCCCTTTATTCAGGACCAGCCGCCGCGCGACCGCGTCGATGGCGTGGCGCTGACCGACCACGCGCGTCCGCAGCCTCGCCTCGATATCCTTGAAGCGGTCCGAGACGTCGCGGAACACCATGTCCTCCGGGATCTCGGCGACGTGCGAGATGACCGACACGATGTCGCCGGTGCTGACCTCCCAGCGGCGGTCGATCTCGGCGCGCACCGCGGCGGTGTCGAGCCAGCCGATCACCTTGTCGGGAAGGTGGAGGTGGCGCATGTAGCGGGGCGCGAGGTCGAGGGCCGTTTCAATCGCCTCGTCGAGCACGCGGACGGAGTAGTTGCGCTCGAGACGCGGCCGCAGGCTGTAGAGGATCTTGCGGGTCTCCTCGATGGTCGGCTCGCAGACGGTGACGCAGCGGAAGCGGCGCGCCAGCGCCTCGTCCTCTTGGATGTACTCCTTGTATTCGCTCAGCGTGGTGGCGGCAACCATCCGGACCTCGCCACGCGCCAGCACCGACTTGAAGATGTTGGCGGCATCCGAGGGCGCGCCGAGCGCCGACCCCGCGCCGACCATGGTGTGCGCTTCGTCGACGAACAGGATCAGGTTGGTGCGCTCCTTCAGCTCGCGGATGACGTTCTGGATCCGATCCTCGAACATCCCGCGGAGCATCGTGCCGGCGACCATGCTGTTCATCGCCAGGTTGACGACCTGACAGTCGCGCAGGCGGACGGGCACGCTCTCGGGCTCGAACTCGATGCGCCGCGCCAGCCCTTCCGCGATCGCGGTCTTGCCGACCCCGGGCTCGCCGATCAACATCACCGAATTGGCGCGTTCGCGGTGGCAGAGAATCTCCAGGACTTGCTGGATCTCCTTTTCGCGGCCGAACACCGGCGGCAGCTTGTCCTGCCGTGCGAGCAGGTTCAGGTTGGTGGCAAAGTGCTTGAGGAACGGCGGCAGCTCGAAGCGCTTCTTCAGACGCTCCTCCCTCAACTCCATGTCGCGCATGCGCGCGGTCAGGCGGGAGACGAGAACGTCGGGCTCGACGCCGTGGCTGCGGAGAATTGATACCGGCGTGCCCTGGGTTTCCTCGAACACGGCGGAAAACAGGTCAGGTGCCTCGATCGTCTGACGCCCGCCGCGGCTGGCGTGATGCAACGCAAGCTTGAAGACGAGCTTGGTCGCCGGCGACACGCGGAGCTCGCGCCCGGCAAACGACGGCATCATGTGCAGGTGCTCTTCAATCGCTTGAAGAATGGTGTGTGGGTTCAGGTCAACATCGCGCATCACTTCGGCGAACATGTCCCACTCGACCTGGGCGAAGGCCAGGAACAGATGCTCGTTGGTCAGGAGCGCCTGCTCGCGGCGGCGGGCCTCCTCGATCGCCCGATCGATGATGCGTTGCGCGGTTTCGGCGACTTTGCCCGGTGAGATGTCGAGATCTTCTACGTGCACCGTGTCCTCCGTCCTACTCACGGAACAGCAAACGGTACGCCACTGCTCAACCGTGGCTTTACGGCCACAGTTGACCAGTGCCGTCCTCGATCCTATCTCTGCTGTAGAAGGGCCTGAATCCGATCCGCGGTCGGCGGATGGGTGCTGAACAGACCGAGCAGGGCCGAGGGATTGAATGGCTTGATGATGAACATGTGCGCAGTTGCGGGATTGGCGTCGAGCGGGATCTGCTTCGACGCGACTTCGATTTTGCGCAATGCGCTGACGAGACCGTTCGGGCCACCGGCAATCGCCGAACCGCCCGCATCGGCATCAAACTCGCGGGAGCGCGAAATCGCCGCCTGAATCAGCATCGCCGCAACCGGCGCCAGGATAATCGTCGCCAGCAGCGCGAACGGATTCGAGCCCTGGCGATCGTCGCGGCCGTTGCCACCGCCGAAGAACATGGCGAAGCGCGAAACCATCATGATCGCGGCGGCCAGCGTGGCGGCGATCGAGCTGATCAGGATGTCGCGGTGCTTGACGTGCGCGAGCTCGTGCCCGAGAACACCTTCCAGCTCCTGGTCGGTGAGCAGCCGCAGAATGCCTTCCGTCGCCGCCACCGCCGCGTGCTCAGGATTGCGGCCGGTCGCGAATGCGTTCGGCGACGGGTCGGGAATCACGTAGCAGCGCGGCTGCGGCAGGCCGGCACGCTTGGCCAGACGATCCACGATCTCCGACAACCGATGCCCCGGTCCCACCTCCTGAGCGTTGTACATCCGCAGGACAAGCTTGTCCGAAAACCAGTACGACCCGAAGTTGGTGGCGACTGCGAAAACGAAGCCGATGAGCATGCCGCCGGTGCCGCCGAGCGCCCCGCCGATGAGCAGGAGCAGCGCGCTCATCGTCCCCAGCAGCAGCGCCGTCTTCACCGTGTTGTTCATAGTCAGCTTTCAGCTTACAGCTATCAGCTCTCAGCCTGAAAGCTGAGAGCCTTCAGCTGAAAGCTTCATGATCAATCCCGCAACGAGGGCGGCGCGATCGGCCAGCGCCTCGATGTCAACGTGTTCGTGAAGCGCGTGCGCACCGTCGCCGACAGCTCCGAGACCGTCCAGAGTCGGGATCCCGAGCGCGGCGGTAAAGTTCCCGTCCGACCCGCCGCCGGTCCCGCCTTCAGCGAGCTCCTGACCCAGCTCCCGAGCGACGTCGGCGGCCTGCTTGTACAGACGCTGCACGTGGCTGGTGCGTTCCAACGGCGGCCGGTCGATCCCGCCGGTCGCCTCAACGGTCGTCCGGCCGTCGATCGCGCGCAGCGCTCGGAAGGCGGCGTCGATCTCGGCCGCCGCGGCGGCCGTCGGCACACGGACGTCCACGGTGGCGCGTGCCTCGTCCGGGATCACGTTCGGCCGCAGGCCGCCCGACACCTGCACGACGTTGACGGAGATCCCGCGCGCGAGGTCCTGCAGCGCGTTGATGCGGAGAATTTGCTGAGCCAGCTCCTGGACGGCGCTGGCGCCCTTCTGGGGCTCGATCCCGGCATGCGCGGCGACACCGCGGACGGTTACCTGATACGAACCGCACCCTTTTCTCGACGTCTTGACCGCCCCGCCCGGCAGCGACGGTTCCAGCACCAACACGGCGCGGCTACGGCGCGCCTCTTCCTCGATCGCCGCGCGAGACGTCTCGCTGCCAACCTCCTCGTCGGTGGTCCAGAGCATGACGATCCGGTCATTCAGATTGGGGCCAGCCTCGAGCAGTGCCCGAACGGCGAGCATCGCGATGGCGATGCCGGCCTTCATGTCGAACACGCCAGGCCCGTGCAGGCGTACGTGGGATCGAGTCAACGGCATTCGGTCGAGCTGGCCAACCGGCCATACGGTATCGAAATGACCGAGCAGCAGAATCTGGGAGGCACCGCAGCCGAATTCCGCCAGTAGATGATCGCCGCGATCGGGCCGGGTAAGGCGGGAGACACGTCCCCCTATCGCCTCCAGCTGCGCCGCAAGCGACGCGCCGCAGCGGTCCACGGCGGCCTTGTCGGTGGTCGGAGATTCGACCGCCACGAGCGCCTCGGTCGTCTCGAGGACCCACTCGCGGTTGGCGCGGCAGAAATCGCGGAGGCTTATAATCGTGGACATGAGCACACAGAGAAAGCATAGCCACAGAGACACCGAGACACCGAGAAAAGCCTGGCTCAGTGTCTCTGTGTCTCCGTGGCTGATTGTCCTCTGTGTCCTTTGTCACCTCTGTGTCCTTGAGGCATTTCAGGTACCGCAGCCTTTCCCCCGGCCGGGGACGGGTCAGACCGCACCGCCCGGACGGCCGATTCCGCAGCCGCCGCCGACGGCGCCGGCGCCGTCTCCCGCAGCGCCTGCGCCACCCGCGGCCGATGCTCAGCCGACCGAAGCGACCCTCGGCGTCCCGATCTTCCCTGGCGCGCAGTTCATCGCGTCGTACGACGCCGGCCGCGGCCAGCGCTACTACATCTTCGGATCGCCGTGGTCGTTTGTCGAACTGGTCACGTACTACCGGACGGTGCTGAAGCAGAAGGGCGAGCTCGTCTACGATGTACCCGCGACGCACGAGTTCGACGTCGGCAAGTACCGCGAGGAAACGATGGCGTTTCCGCCTGGCGTGACGATCAAGGACTTCCAGTCCGACATCTCGCAAGGCTACCCGAACCCGAAGCCGGGCGGACAGCCGGCGCGATTCCCCACCATCATTCAGATTGTTCCGGTGACGGATAAATAGTCATCGCACCAGTACTTCTCCCGTCATGACGCCGAG
>DATASG010000050.1:0-3586 GCA_036269295.1 Vicinamibacterales bacterium
CCCGACCCCGTTCGGAGCAACCCCGTTCGGAGAAGTGTCCGCGCAGCACGATGCCTTCGCTCTCGAGCGTGAGCAGCGCCGCATCGGCGTCGGCGGCGTCGACGCCCAGCGCCTCGGCGAGCGCCTGTGCCGTGGTCGGTCCGGCGATGGCGAGACGTCCCCGAAGGAGCTCGACGATCGCGGCGTCACGCGTCCACGCGCGCCGGGCGCGAGAGGGGGGCGGTTCTATGGGCGGAGCGCACAGCGCCTCCGGGTGAATCGCACGCAACTCCGGCAGGCGCTCTGCCGCTGCAAGAATTCTGAATTCCGAATTCGGACTTCTGAATTCGCACGCTCGACGCGCCTCGGCCAGCGCGGGAAAAAGGCCCGGCGCGACCAAGGTGGTCTCGCGCGGAGTCAAGAAGCCCGCACTGAGCAGCGCGTCATGGAGCTCGTCAGCGTCACGCGGATCGGGGCGGGCCTGATCGCGGACGCGCTCGATCGCGGCGGCGTCGAGCGCGCCGAGATCGCCAGCGCCAAAGGGATCGCCGGCGCGGCGCGCGTGAACCGCCTGCGTCCGCCGCTCTTCGAGCGGGGCGTCGTCCATGAACGCGTACGGCCGGGCGTTCAGAATCTCGTGCGCGAGCGCGGAGGGTTCCGGCGTGTCGCGCGCCACACAGCGAATGGCGCCGCCGTGTATCCGTCCCAGCACCGCCGACAACGCGTTGACGTCCATCGCCTCCTCGAGGCAATCACGAACGGCCTGGCTGACCAGCGGGTGATCAGGAATCTCGCGATCGCCGGGGATGTTTTCCAGGCAGGCGGCGGCGTCGGGAAAGACGGCCGCCATCAGGTCGTCTGCGAGCATCCGCTGGAGCTGCGGCGGCACTTTCCTGCCGCCGCGATTGCGCGGCACGGCCAGCGAGATGGTCGTGTTCCACCGCCAGCGCGTCAGGAAGACGGGCGCATCCAGAAACGCCTGCACCAGGATGTCGCGTGTTGTCGCCGGATGCAGATAGCGGAACACGTCAGCGAGCGGGAACGAGTGCTGCGGGCCGAGCGAGAGCAGCAGCGCGTCCTCGGTGGCCGCGGCCTGCAGCTCGAAGTTGAACTGCCGGCAGAATCGCTTCCGCAGCGCCAGGCTCCACGCCTTGTTGACGCGGCTGCCGAACGGGGCATGAAGCACCAGCTGCATCCCGCCCGATTCGTCGAAGAACCGCTCCAGCACGATCGTGTCCTGGGTCGGTAACACGCCGAGCGCGGCGCGGCCCTCGGCGAGATAGGCGAGCGCCTGTTCTGCGGCGGCCCCTGGAATGCCGGTCTCCTTGACCAGCCAATCGACGGTCCGGCCAGTGGTGCTGTCTCCGGTCGCGTCCTGCTCCAGCCTGACTTCAATGTCGGCGCGCAGATCGCTGACCGCGCGCGACAGCTCGTCGCTGCGCGCCGGTGCCTCGCCCAGCCAGAACGGAATCGTCGGCGGCGCCCCTTTCGCATCTGCCACGCGCACCACGCCGGTCAGCACCTGCAGCACCTGCCACGACGCGTTGCCGAGCTGAAACACGTCACCGGCATTGCTTTCGATCGCGAAGTCCTCGTTGAGGGTGCCGATAAACGTGTCGCCGGGATCGAGCACGACCCGATAGTCGGCGACCTCGGGAATCGCGCCGCCCGAAGCGATGGCCAGCATCCGGGCGCCGCGCCGTCCTCGCAGACGCGCGTTCACCTCGTCGCGATGAACCAGGGCGCTGCGGCGTCCGCGTTTGGTCGCGAAGCCGTCGGCGGTCATGGCGACGACGGCGTCGAAGTTGGTTCGCGACAGCGCGCGATACGGCCAGGCGCGCCTGACCAAAGCGAACATCTCGTCCTCGCCGTAGTCGCGGCAGGCGGTCTCGGCGACGATCTGCTGCGCCAGGACGTCCAGCGGCGCATCGTGGCTGAGGATGCGATCGAGCTCGCCGCGGCGGGCGGATCGCATCAGCGCCGCGCACTCGATCAGATCGTCGCGCGAGACCGGGAACAGCCGTCCCCTGGGCGTACCCGCGATGGTGTGCCCCGATCTCCCGACCCGCTGCAGCAGCGTGCTGATCCGGTTCGGGGACCCGATCTGGCATACCAGGTCGATGGAGCCGATGTCGATGCCCAGCTCCAGCGACGCGGTCGCGACCAGGGCGCGAAGCTGGCCGGCCTTGAGCCGCATCTCGGCATCGAGCCGCTTTTCCTTCGACAAGCTGCCGTGGTGCGCGGTGACCGCGTCCTCGCCCAGGCGCTCGCTCAAGTGACGCGCCACGCGCTCCGCCATTCGGCGGGTGTTGACGAACACCAGGGTCGTGCGATGCTGGCCGATGAGCACGGTCAAGCGGGCAAAATATTCTTCCCAGATCTCATGGGACATCACCGCGTCGAGAGGAGATCGCGGCACCTCCATCGCCAGATCCATCGCCCGCCGGTGTCCCTCGTCGATGATTGAGATTTCAGGCCGATTGCAAATTGCAGATTGGCATCCGACGAGGTATCGCGCCACCTCTTCGATTGGCTTCTGCGTCGCCGACAGGCCGATCCGGAGCAGCGGCTGCTGCGCAACCTCCTGCAGGCGCTCGAGCGTCAGCGCCAGATGCGCCCCGCGCCGGGTCCCGATCACGGCATGAATCTCGTCAACGATCACCGTGCGAACCGTCCGCAGCATCTCTCGGCTGCGCGCGGCAGTCAGCAGCAGGTAGAGCGACTCCGGCGTGGTGACCAGGATGTGCGGCGGATTCCTCAGCATCGCCGCGCGTTCCGACGCCGGCGTGTCGCCAGTCCGTACCGCCGAGGTGATGCGGGGAACCATCACGCCAGCAGCGGCGGCGATTCGCTCGATACCGGCGCGCGGCTCGGCGAGGTTCTTGTGGATGTCGGCGCTCAGCGCCTTGAGCGGCGAGACGTAGACGACCCGGACCTGGTCGGGCAGAGGGCCGGTGACCGCCTCCTGCGTCAGATCGTCGATCGAGGTCAGAAATGCCGCAAGCGTCTTGCCCGAACCGGTCGGCGCGGCGATCAGGGTGTGACGCCGCTCGCGGATCGCCGCCCATCCAAGCGCCTGCGCGCGAGTCGGCTCTCCGAGCGTTTCCGAAAACCACTGCGAAACGATGGGATGAAACGCAGACAGGGGCATAGAACCGTGGGGACGGTCCTAGGATAACTCTTTAGCGAATCTGTCGTCGTCGGCGGCGCGCGTCGCGCCGCCATCGCGTTGTCTCCCACCAGGTGCGGGCCATGTCGAAGCCGAACACCAGCGCGACGACGGCGACAAACGCGACGAACAGGATGACGTCGCCCTCATTGAGAGAGCCGGGCGGAACGTCTGAATCCTCAGGCTGCAGCGTGAGTGCGACCAGCGGTCCTCTCACGTCAGGTACCACGGCCGGACGAGCTCAGGGGCGGAGACGGCAAGGCAGGCGGAGGTGCAGGGCACGGCGATCCACATCATCTATCGACCTCTGCGTTTACCGGCTACAGGGCGGGGGGCGGGGCGCGAGGACGTGCGGGGAGGGCGAGGACCTGCGGAGGGCGGGGTGCGAGGACCTGCGGGGTGCGAGGTGCGACGAGGGGCTGGGGTGCGACAGCGGGG
>DATASG010000051.1:0-5080 GCA_036269295.1 Vicinamibacterales bacterium
GTTCCGTCCGGCGATCGTGATTACCGACATGGTCATGCCGCGCATGGATGGGCTCGCGCTGCTGCGCGCCTTGCCGCAGGTCGGCGCCGACGTGACCACGCTGCTGCTCACCGCGCAGGGCACCGTCGACACCGCGGTCGAGGCGATGAAAGAAGGCGCCTACGACTACCTGACCAAGCCGGTCGACATTCAGCGTCTGAAGATCCTGCTCGACAAGATCGTCGAGCGGCTCGAGACGATGCGCGAGGTGAAGGCGCTGCGCCGTCAGCTGCGCGAGCACGGCACCTTCGGCTCGCTCATCGGCAACAGCCCAGAGATGCGCAAGATCTATCAGGTGGTGGAGCAGGCCGCGCCGACGGCGGCGTCGGTGCTCATCACCGGCGAATCGGGCACCGGTAAAGAGCTCATCGCGCAGACCATCCATCAGCTGAGCCCGCGAGCCGGCTTTCCGTTCATCGCCATCAACTGCGCCGCCATCCCAGAGACGCTGCTCGAGAGCGAAATCTTCGGTCACGAAAAGGGCGCCTTCACCGGCGCGGCGGATCGGCGGCAGGGCTGTTTCGAGCTGGCGGATCGCGGCACCCTGTTCCTCGACGAGATCGGCGAGATGACGCCGGCGACGCAGGTGAAGCTGCTCCGCGTCCTCCAGGAACGCAGTTTTCGCCGGCTGGGCGGGCGCACCGAGCAGACGGTCGACGTGCGCGTGATCGCCGCGACCAACATCGATCCGGCAACGGCGGTGCAGGAGGGCAAGCTGCGCGAGGATCTCTATTACCGGCTCAACGTCTTCTCGCTCCGTTTGCCGACCCTGCGCGAGCGCAGGGAAGACCTGCCGCTGCTGGTCCAGGCGTTCATCGCCGAGTTCAATCAGCGGAACCAGAAGGCCATCGCCGGCGTGGATCAGTCGGCGATGCGGATGCTCGAACACTACGCCTGGCCGGGCAACGTGCGCGAGCTGCGCAACGTCATCGAGCGCGCGACCATCCTCGCGCCTGGACCGTTCATCGAGATCAGGCATCTGCCGCCGGTCCTGACCGACGAGCCGCCGGTGCCGCAGCAGCCGCAGCTGGCGCTGGCCCCCGGCACGACCGTCGAAGAGGCCGAGCGCCGCCTGATTGTGATGACCCTGGCACACACGCGGGACAACAAGACGCGCGCCGCCGAAATCCTCGGCATCAGCCTCAAGACGCTGCACAATAAGTTGAACAAGCTCAGGCTTCGCCCGAAGAAAGCAGAGTAGGGACTGGGGACTGGGGACTAGGGACTGGGGACTGTCAAACGTCCCGGCCCCAGACTCCAGCCCCCAGCCCCCAATCCCTATGCGTCTAGGCATCAAAGGCAAGCAGGTCCTCGGCGTCACGTCGATCGTCGGCGTCGTCGTCGTTGTCCTGAGCGTGGTGCACCTGGCGCGGCTGGCGAGCGTCAGCCTCGACGAAAGCCGCGCCCGCGCCGAGCTGCTGGCGGCGGCGATCTACCACCGCGCGCAGCAGGTCGTGGTCGGCGGCGACGATCCGCTGGCGGCGCTGCGCGCCGATTCCGGATTGCGGTCGATTCTCGAATCGAGCCTGTACTCGAAGAACGTGATGTACGCGGCGCTGGTGGACGTCCACGGCGTCGCCGTGGCGCACGCCGATCGCTCTCTCGAAGGTCAGCCGCTGCTGCCGGTCGGCGATCTCGGCAAGCTGCTGGAGCAGCCGCCGCTGTCGCAGCTGCGGGCGATTTACTCCAGCCAGGGCCAGAATCTCGAATTCCGCAGCCCGCTGCTGCTGGGTGACACGGAGATTGGATCGACCCGCATCGGCGTCTCGACCCTGCTGATCCGGCAGGATCTCGATCAGTCGCTGCGGCCGTCGCTGGTGACCGCGTTCGCGGCGCTGGCGGTCTCGGTCCTGGTGGCGACGCTGCTGTCGCAGCTGTTCCTCAGGCCGATTCACGTGATTCAGAGCGGCCTGACGCGGCTCGGCAAAGGCGAGTTCGGCGTCCAGCTGGATCTCGATCAGCAGGACGAGTTCGGTGAGCTCGGCACGTTCTTCAACACGGTCAGCGAGCAGCTGTCGGCCGACCGCACCCAGATGGCGGGGCAGGTCGCGAACCTCGAGTCGGCGGTCGAGCAGCTGGAGGACGCGGTGGCGATCGTCAACGCGCGCGGCGAGCTGCTGTTCACCAACCCGGCCATGCGCTCTTTGCTGCCCGACGCGGCGCCGGGGGCAATGCTCGATGTCATGCTGCCGCGCGACCACCCGCTGCGGCGGCTTTCCGAAGAGACCTTCGTCAGCCGGCAATCACGGGGCCCGCTGTCGGCACCGTTCGGCGACAGCGGCGAGCGCCTGGTGATGACGCACGCGATCAACGATCCGAAAGGCGACCTGGTCGGCGTGATGCTGGTCGCGCGCAACGTCGAATACCTGAGCGAGGTGCAGTCCACGGTGCGATACTCACGCAAGCTGGCCGCGCTCGGGCGCTTGTCGGCCGGCGTCGCGCACGAGGTCAAGAACCCGTTGAACGCGATGATGATTCATCTCGAGCTGCTCCGGCAGCAGGTCGCGCCGGCCAGGATCCGGGCGTCAACGGGCTCTGGACGGACGACCGTCGCCGAGCAGCCGCCGGCGATGGATCGCAGCGAAGCGATGGAGCACGTGGACGTGATCGCCAATGAGATCCGGCGGCTCGACGAAGTGGTGCAGGGATTCCTGAAGTTCACGCGCCCCGAGGATCTCAAGCTGCAGCCGCTGGCGCTGCAGGCGCTGTTCGACGAGATCGTGCCGATCGTGCGGCCGGAGGCCGACCGCGCCGGCGTGCAGCTGATCGTGTCCTGCGATGGGGCGCCCGACGTCAACGGCGATCCGACCATGCTGCGCCAGGCGTTTCTCAACCTGGCGCTGAACGCCTGCCAGGCAATGCCCAACGGCGGGACCCTGCGGATCTCCTGCGAATCGGCGCGCGGCCGCCGCGTCGCGATTGTCTTCAGCGACGGGGGCGTCGGCATCGCACCCGCCAATCTGCAGCGGATTTTCGATCTGTATTTCACCACCAAGGAAAAGGGCAGCGGGATTGGCCTGTCCATGGTGTACCGGACGGTGCAGATGCACGACGGCGAGATCGAGGTGCAGTCGACGCCCGGTGCAGGGACGACCTTCCGGCTGCTGTTGCCACAGGCCTAAGCCATGTCCAAGACGCTGTGGATTCTCGTGCTGATGGCGCCGCTCGCAGCGGGATGCCGACACGCGCAGGCGAAGACATCGCCGGAGACCCCGGCGCTCGAGATGCCGTCGCCGCCGCCTCGCGAGGTCGAGCCGATGGAAGTCGAAGTGCCGCCGCCGGTCGGCCTGGTGACCGAGCCGGCTCACAACCAGCCGGCACGGCCGCGGCCAAGCCCACCGCCGACGAGAGTGGAGCCCAAGCCGGAGCCGCCGAAGGTTGAAACGCCGGCCGTCGAAGCGCCGAAACCGCCCGAGGAGCCGCCCAAGCCGCAGACGACGCTGCAGATGACGCCGGCGACCGCGGAGGGCGATGTCGAGCGCGCGATCCGGGCGGCGCTTCAGCGCGCATCCGCCGACCTGAACCGTGTCGACTATCGTGCCTTGAACGCCGACGCCAGAAACCAGTACGACACCGCCAAACGTTGGGTCCAACAGGCCGACGAAAACATTCGGACGAAGAATCTGGTGTTTGCGAGGAGCATCGCCGAGAAAGCGGCCGCAATCGCGGCTCAACTGGCTGGACGCTGATGATGCACAGGTGTGCACGGGCGTCAACATCTTGCGAGTGACCTAAAACAAAGGCACAATATGTGGTGTTTACACGCTTGACAAACGTTCAAGCCGAGCGCATATTTGTCCGCCTGGTACGACAGAGCGAACGAGCGAGGATCTCCCAGCTTCTGGTGAGTTCGCAGCAGGCTTCCGGGCGTTGAGCGGCCACGAATTTTCCACCACATGTACGACGGTTGCCTCCGGGGCGGGAGGTGATCGCCGCGATCCGGGGCTGTCCCTGGAATGATCGGAGCGGACGAGATGAAAGAGGGCGCAGCCTACCAGGCCGCAAGTGCCGGCCAGCAGCCGGTTGAAAGCAGTGGAACGGCTGCGGTGCCGCCGTTTGTCGAGGCGGAGAAGCCGCGCGCGAAAGCGCGAGCGGCGGCCGCCGTGCCGGGGCTGACGTTCCCGCGCTTCTTCACCGAAGCCGGCGTCGACCCGTTCGACGAGGTCGAGTGGGAAATCCGCTCGGCGCTCATCGGCAACGAACGCGGTGAGATGGTGTTCGAGCAGCGCGACGTCGAGATCCCGAAGGCCTGGTCGCAGCAGGCGACCAACATCGTCGTCTCAAAATACTTCCGCGGCCAGATTGGCGCCCCCGAGCGCGAGCGGAGCGTCAAGCAGCTCATCGGCCGCGTGGTCGACACCATCACGATGTGGGCGAAAGCCAGCAGGTATTTCGCCACCGAGGACGATCTGCAGGCGTTCAGCCAGGACCTCAAGCACATCCTCGTCTACCAGAAGGCGGCGTTCAACAGCCCGGTCTGGTTCAACTGCGGGTTCGAGAAGTCGCCGCAATGCTCGGCCTGCTTCATCAACTCGGTCCAGGACACGATGGATTCCATCCTGACCCTGGCGCGGACCGAAGGGATGCTGTTCAAGTTCGGATCGGGGACCGGCACCAATCTGTCGCCGATCCGGTCGTCGAAGGAACTGCTCGCCGGCGGCGGCACCGCGTCCGGCCCGGTGTCGTTCATGAAGGGCTACGACGCGTTTGCCGGCGTCATCAAGTCGGGCGGCAAGACGCGCCGCGCCGCCAAGATGGTCATCCTCAACGCCGAGCACCCCGATATCGTCGAGTTCATCAACTGCAAGGTCGAGGAAGAGAAGAAGGCCTGGGCGCTGATCGACGCCGGCTACGACGGCTCGTTCACCGGTCCGGCCTACTCGTCGGTGTTCTTCCAGAACTCGAACAATAGCGTGCGCGTGACCGACGACTTCATGCGCTCGGTGCTCGACGACAGCACCTGGGACACCAAGGCGGTGCGCGACGGGTCGGTGATGGAGACCTACAAGGCGCGCGAGCTGATGACCCTGATCGCCGAGGG
>DATASG010000052.1:0-3234 GCA_036269295.1 Vicinamibacterales bacterium
CCTCGCGCCCGTCGAGGTGAGAGCGCCGCTCGGTCATCGTGCTGACCAGCGACGGGCGCGAGCCGATGCGCCGGACCAGACCCGGCTGATCGATCACCACGCGAATGGTGTCGGCGGGAACGACGCGCCCGCCGAAGTCATCGATCAAATGCAGCGTCGGGTCGGCTACTTCCAGAAGCGTCAGCAGCTGGTACGAGCAATTCTCGTCGAGAAAGAAGTAGTCGAAATAGGTCGAGCGCGTCTCCCACGCGTGCAGCACCAGGCGCTCGATCTGCTCGCGCGTCAGCGCAAGCTCGTACTCCCAAAGGTCGCGGCTCTCCATGTTGGAGTACTCCTGGACCTTGACGTAGTAGGGCACGACGTAGAAGTGGCCCTGAAAGCCGCCGGTCAGGCCGGCAATCGCGTAGACCATGCCGTTGGTGGTATCGGCGTCGGCGGCGAAATTGACCGCGTAGTCGAGCAACGGATTGCCTTCGCCAGTCGCGCGCTGGAGGCGCAGGAATGTGTGGCCGTACATCGACGCCGGGCTGTTCAGGTACGCGGTCGCGTAGATCAGGGTGGCGGCCTCGGCGGAGATGCCGGTGCGCCAGGTGTCGAGCAACGGACAGGTCTGATCGGTGAATGCCGCCGCGCCGAGCTGTTCCTTGATCCAGGCGTAGCGCGCCGGAAAAAGGCACTGCGGGTGCATCGTCTCCGGATTGGTCGGATCGCGCACCGACGGGCGCAGCAGCGCCGCGATCGTCGCCGCGAGTTCCGCCTCGCGATCGGTCTTGCCGACCTTGCCTGCGAAAAAAAATCCCAGGCCGTCCGCCTGGCTCTTCCAACCGCCGAATGCCGTCGGACGGTAGTGCAGCATGACTTGCCACTCGCGGCTTTCCGCCAGCTTTCGTTCACGCGCATCGTGGAGCAGCGCGGCCAGCGCGGGCGACTGAGCGACGGGCTCGCCGGCGCGTGCAGGCGCCGCAATCAGCGTCACCGCAACCAAGGCCGCAACCAAGCTCGCAAACGCGAGCAGAAATGACGAGCCCCGGCGATCCACGTGGGACGGCCGGGGCGTTTTGAATCTGCGGGAACGAATGTTAGCGGGCCGAGGCGACCTTCATCGGCTTGCCTTCGGCGCGCGCAATGGCGCGCTCATCGGTGCAAGCGTTGGCCAGGCGGGCATCGGACTTGATCTGCGCCTTGACGCCGACGACCAGGTCGATCGGGCCGCTCTTCTCCGACGGGAGGATCGACTCGAGCTTGTTCTGGGTCATCTTGAACAGCGCCGGCTTCGCCGAATCCTCGCAGCCGAGGAGCGTCGCGAACGAGCTCAGGTACTCGCCGCCGCCCGAAGCCATGTTGCGCTTCAGATCCTGAAAGTTGACCTCGGCGAAGGCGGCCTGCTCGCGCTCGGCCTTGACGACGCCGCCCGCGGTGCAGTTCGAGGTGCCGGAGGTGATGCCGAAGGTCTGGCTGGCGAACGTCCCGTTCGTGGTCGCGGCGAGGATCTGCATCAGCGTGGTGTTGTCATTTCCGAAGAGGAGCGAGCCGAGGCCACAGCCTGCCATGCCGTACCCGCCCTGCTGCGCACGCGCCGCCGAAGCCGTGAAGAGCACCCCAACCACCGCGAACAAGAGTGTCAGTTTCCTCATTCGAATCTCTCCTCGGAAAAACTTCGTGTGTCGCGTGGAGAGAACGCCCACCCGAGCGTCCCCGGCCCACGCAAAGATTGGAGCGTACAGTATTCGAGTCGGAATTCCGCCGCAAGCGCCGGCCTGCAACAACTTGCAGAAGGCGCTCTAAGCACGCGACTCTATACGGCGTCCTGCCCGGTCGTCGTCGCCCTGCTCGTCCTCGTCACTGCAACGACTTGGCGGGCTTGTCGCGCGACAGCGACACCGACGCGCCGGTGAGCGCGTCGGGCGTCACCGCGACGTCCAGCTCCTCGCCGGTGAGCGACCCGTGGCAGCCGCCGCAGATCCCGTTGAAGATCGCGCGCGGTGGGCCGGGGGTGATGTACTCGCCGGGACTCAGCTGATGCTCCTCTTGCATCGTGAACAACGTCTTGGCGTTGCCGTCGATCAGCTCGAGGATCAGCGGCGTGCGCGCCGGGATCGCCACCTTGACCGAGTGATCCGACTCGAGCCCGGCCACGCCCAGCAACGTGCGATCGCTGAACACCATCTGGCTGCCCATCCGCGGCGCCGACGTCGATGGAGGGGGATTTTCGCGATACACGCGCAGCGACGCCGTGCTGTCGAACGCCTTCACGTCTCGGCCGCGGCGCAGGTTCGCGCCCAGCAGCGTCGCCAGCACCGGCAGGTCGGGGAAGTGCATGATGCCGGTGTCGGCGGCGGCGTCGCCGGCGGGATCGCCGTGGCCGCCGAACACCAGCTGCGGCAGGTTCGTGAACAGCTCGCGCTCGGCGCGCTTGTAGCCCAGCGCCGCCTCGACGTAGGACATCGACGGATCGCTGGCCAGCGCGCGGCGCGTGCCGTCGGCCGCCACCGCGACCAGATCGTACTTGGGGACCTGCGCGGTCGGATCGGTGACGTTCGCCGCGTACGACGCCAGGATCTCGCCGTTGGGCAACGAGAACGGAGACCGGTAGATGCCCGCCGTGCCGGCGCGTCCGGTCGCCGCCGCGTCGACGATCTGCAGCGATCGCACGAAGGATACCTCCGTGCGATCGGCCTCGAACGGTCCGATCGATCGGTTGAACGTCGCCAGCGCGCCGCCCGCGCCCTTGGCGCTCGGGTCCGACAAGATGATCAGGAAGTTGCGATCGAGCCCCTCGCGGATCTCGGTCGCCTGCTGGTAATCGACCGACGGGTGGAGATCGAGCGTGAACGTGTCGGTCGACTGCGCGCGCTGCGCGAGCAGCGGGTGATAGTCGGTGCGGTCCCAGTTCATGCGTCGGCCGGAGAGCTGGTAGAACTCCGGCGTCGCCTTCTCCGCGGTGAAGCTGAGTCGCCCATCCTGCATGAACGCGGGCCCGATCTCGGAGTTGAGCAACCAGGTCATCTGCTCGGGCTTGCTGAAGTCGCCGCCGGGAGCGACACGGAACAGATCCGAGTTCGGGAGGAAGTTCTTCAGCGTGAGCGTCCCCGAACGGGTCGACGCGAAGACCACAGTGCCGTCGGGCGCGAATACCGGATCGAAATTGTGCACGCGCACCAGGCCCTGCATGCGACCGCCATCTGTGGTGAGCTGCCGACAGGCGCCCGTGCCGCCGCCGTCGATGACCCACAG
>DATASG010000053.1:0-5528 GCA_036269295.1 Vicinamibacterales bacterium
AGCCCGAGGGCTGCGTAAGCAGCCCGAGGGCTGTGCGCCCGCGTATTCCGGGTTGATGAAATTGCTCTCCAGATGCGCAGGCAACACGCGCGCCGATCGCGCCCCCGGCGCTTCGCGCGCGCGGCGCACCTGATCGAGGACGTTCCGGAGGGCCTCCGGACCGCAGGCCATCGTGGTCGGGCAGAACGCGGTGACGCCGTAGCGCGGCAGGCGGGCGGCGATGGTGGCCACCGCCCCCTCGCCCGGCAGCGAGTCGAGCGCGTCAACGCCGTCGACACCGTGCAGGTGAACGTCGATGAAACCGGGAACGATGTAGTGGCCGTGAAAGGCAAAGGCCGTGTGGCCGCCCGAGGGCGTATCGGAACGAATCTCCGCGATTCGTCCGTCCTCGATGACCAGCGTGCCGGGCGACAGAACGCGATCGGGCAGCACCAGCGAGGCGGCCGACAGGACGATCATCGGATCGCCGCGGTCACGATGCGCGCCGCGCCGATGGCTGCCGCGTCGTCGCCCAGGAGGGCGGTCTCGATCCGCAGCGCATCCAGCATCGGTTTTGGCAGCCGCCGCGCGATCTCGGTGCGGATCGGCTCCAGCAGAAGATCGGCCGCGGACGCCATGATCCCGCCGAGCACCAGGATCTCCGGATCCGAGATCGCAACCAGGTTGGCCGCGGCCATCCCGAGATACTTCGCGGTGTCACGGACGACCGAGATCGAGACGCCGTCGCCGCCGCGGGCAGCGGTCAGGACGTGGTCCGCGGTAATCGCGGAAAAATCCTCCTTCACGATGTCCTGGACGCGTGACCGATCGCCGGCCTTGATGCGCCAGATGATGCGGCGCACGATCCCGGCGGCCGCGACCTCGGCTTCGAGACAGCCGGTCTTGCGATAGTCCTCGCGCTCAACCGGGTTCAGCGCCAGCCATGCGACCAGCCCGGCCCGCCCGCGCGCTCCCATGATGGCGACGCCGTCGCGCACCACACCGCCGGTCGTGTGCTCGCCGACGCCGAAGAACACGACGTCCTTCAGCCCGCGCGCGGCGCCGACCCACGCTTCCGCGGCCGCGGCCGCCGTTCCCGACAGCACCGCGCCGCCGCGGACGGCGGGGCTGCCGAACTCGATCGCGAGCTGGGCAATCACCGGCGCCACCGCCGCCGACTCGGGGTTGACGGCTGCCACTCCGAGCACGCTGCGGGGAGCGGCGGGGTTCGCGCTCCGCACCTGCGCCAGGGCCTTCGCCGCCGCGGCTCCGAGATCGCCATCGGCGTTCGCCTGCGCGCGCGCCAATACCTTGCCGGCGTCATCGACCGCGACCGCGACCGTTCGCGTGTCTTCGAGCTCGAGACCGATCACTCGCGCCCCCATTCAGTGTTGAGCTGCAGCTTGCGGCCGGCCAGCGGCAGCGCCACCGCCGCGTCGGAGTCGTTAGGGTGGAAGATCACGCGATCGATGCGATCGAGCAGCCCCGACAGCTGCCGCTCGTCGGGTGCCTGGACGACCAGCACGCCGCCACAACACTCGAGCGGAAAACGGCGATCGTCGAGGTAGTCACGATCCAGCGTCACCAGCGTGCGGCGCAGCTGGTGCGCGAGCTGGTAGTGCTTCACGTCCGGCGCTCGCCGGAGGTCGGCCTGCTCGAGCACGAAGAGGACGTCCCAGCGCAACTGCTCGCGCATGTGCGCGACGATGCCCGACGGGACGTTGGCGTCCGCGTAAATCCGCGGCCTCGCCACAAGGCGCTCCGCGACCGGCCCCAGTTCCTCCGACAACGTGCCCATGTGGATTTGCAAATTGCCGATTTTCAGACTTGAGACTTGAGACTTGAGACTTGAGACTTCAGGGTGTCGTCCTGTCGCTTCAGCTGAACCGCCTTGGCCTCGCGCGTCAGATCGGCGACCAGCCGCTCGCGATGGTGCACCAACTCCTTGCGCGGACGGCGCCCGTTGGGCGAGCCGACCGCGTATTCGCAGAACAGGGGAAACGCAATCGTCGAGTCGCAGTAGGCGACCACCGTGTCCGGCAGCACGCCGGGGTTCACCTTGCCCCAGCTGACGGCTTCGGCCGGCGTCGCGCCGGAGAGCCCGCCCCAGACGACCGAGTCGGTGGTGATTTGGATGAAGTAATCGTTCCCGCCCTTCGGGATGCCGTAGACCTCCCATAAGGTCGGCTGCGCTTGCAGGTAGAAGTTCTTGGGAGAGCCGCCGCCGAGAATCACGCAGCCGTTCTGCTTGCCAGCCATCACGATCGCGCAGACCTCGTTGACGTCCTGGTTCGGGTTGATCATGAAGCGGCCGCCGTTCATCAGCTCGTTGTACGCGATGTTCATGCCGATCGAGCTGTCGCCCGGCGACGAAGTGTAGAGCGGCACGCCCGCGGCGGCCGCGCGCGCGACCACCGAATACTCGACACAGGCCGGGTTCCGCTCGAGCAGATCGAGGCCGAGCCGATAGTGGAATTCGGAGGTGGCCAGCGGGCCGTTCAGCCCCGATCGGACGATGAAATCGCGGATGTAGGAATCGGTTTCGAGCAACACCGTCGCCGGAAACAGCACGTCGTAGATACGGATGACGCCATCCTCATAGAGCTCGACGTCGTTGACGAATGGCGAGCCGCGGTGCAGCGTGAAATTCAGGGCGTAGTGGAGATCGTGATACAGGTTCGCGCCGGTCGAAATGATGAAGTCGACCAGGCCCCGATCCATCATCTCGATCACGGAGCCGCCCAGTCCGGCCGGCGTCATCGCTCCGGCGATCGTCAGCCCGATGGTGGTGTCGTTCTCGGGCGCCAGCATCTTCTCCGAGAAAATCTGGCAGGCCTCCGAAAGCCGCCCGGCATTGAAGGCCTGGAAACCGTTGTCGATCAGATGGCGAACCTCGGGGCTGCCCTTCGGACGGTAGTTGGCGATCGGCTTGCCCGACAGTGATTTCTTGAGGGAATGCCCGGGGGAGCCTGGAGAGCGATACGGCAAGGTCTACTCCTTATTGGCGTACGAAATAGCTTAACATCTGCAATTGTGACAAGCGAATCGGATTGGCTCTGGTGGGCGCTGGCGGTCGTCGTCACGGTGGCCGCAATCCTGATCGTCTGGATCTGGCGCAAAGGCCGTCCCTTCGCTCAAGGCGACGTGTTTCGCGCCAGCCGGCTTAGTTCGGGCAACCACGTGTTCCCGACCCAGGTGCTGATTACGCCGACCGCCGTGGTCCAGTACACGCCGCGGTGGATCGGCCGGCGCGAAGAGACGATTCACATGGCCCATATCGCGTCAGTGAAGATCGAGACCGGCGTGATGCTGTCCGACGTCCTCATCGAGACCAGCGGCGGCAGCGATCCGATTGCCTGTCACGGCCACCGGAAGGCCGACGCCGGGCGGATGAAGGACCTGATCGAGCGCTATCAGACCAGCTACTACCGGGGAGGGGCCACCGGCCCTGTCGGTCCTCCCCCGACCGGCCGATAACCCATCAGCCACATGGATGATCTGACGTTCAGCGCTCGCCGCGCCAGTGCCGCGGCGACGCCGAAAGCCGAGCCGGCCGACCTGGACCTGCGATTCCGCTCGCTGGTGCAGTCGCCGCTGCGGGCCGGTCTGCTGCGCTACCTGAGCGCCAGGCCCGAGGAAGCCTTCGATGTCGAGTCGCTGATGCAGACCTTCGGGCGGCTGAAGCTCGACGTCGAGAACTGCGTGCGTGAGCTCGCCGACTTCGGCGTCGCCGCGGTGCTGCCCGGCAGCACGCCCCCGCGCTACATGGCGGAGCGGCCGTCCAACGAGGCGATCGCCGAGCTGCTCGACCACTTCCTCGAGCGCCGCGCCACCGTCAGCACCGAAGACCAGTCGCCGTCGGTGCAACGCTTCCGCGAGATGATCGGCCGCGACGAGAAGATGCTGATCGTGTTCGAGTGGATCCGCACCGCCGCCAAGTCGGACATCTCAGTGCTGATCCTCGGGCCGACGGGATCGGGCAAGGAAGTCGTCGCGCGCATGATCCACGAGCTGAGCCGCCGGAGCGTGGCGAAATTCCAGGCGGTCAACTGCGCCGCGCTTCCCGACACCCTGTTCGAATCGGAAATCTTCGGCTACGAGAAAGGCGCCTTCACCGGCGCGCACGATCGCAAACCCGGACGGCTCGAGCTCGCCAACGAAGGCACGCTGTTCCTCGACGAGATCGGCGACATGTCGCTGATCGCGCAGGCCAAGCTGCTGCGCGTGCTCGAGGAACGGCGCTTCGAGCGCCTCGGCGGCCACAAGTCGATCTCGGTCGACTTCCGCCTGATCTCGGCGACCAATCGGCCGCTCGAGCAGTTCGTCCGCGACACCCGCTTCCGTGAGGATCTCTACTACCGCGTCAATGCCTTCGCCATCCGGCTGCCATCGCTGCGCGAGCGGCAGGTCGACATTCCGGTGCTGGCGCAGCGCTTCCTCGCGCGCTATTGCGCGGCGCAAGGCCTGCCGCTCGACAGCAAGGGCTTCTCGAAGGAGGCGCTCGAGACACTGTGCGCCTACCACTGGCCCGGCAACATCCGCGAGCTGGAGAGCACGGTCTCCCGCGCGGCGCTGTCGGCGCCCGGCCGCTCGATCCGGCCGTCGGATATCGAGTTCCTGCACGCGACCACCACGCTCGCCCCGGTGACCGGCGATCGTCTGCCATCGCTCGCCGAGGCCGAGCGCACCCACATCGTGCGCGTCCTGGAGGCGACCGAGTGGAACAAGAAGGAAGCGGCCCGGGTACTGGACATCAGCCGCGGCACGCTCTATCGGAAGATCCTGGAATACCAGCTCGAACCGGAAGCGCGGCCGTCTGGCCGCAGAAGTCGTGAAACCGAGGCGTAACGGCCTGCTGCTCGAGATCGCGTTCCGACCCGTTCGGCTTCCCCCAGCCGGAGACTTGTGAAGGATCTCCCCAATCCGGCACGGCTGTTCGTTGGTGCGGTGCTGGCCGGCGGCACCGTCGCGCTGGTCGTGTTCGCGCCGCGCGCGATCGCGAACCCGGTCCTGTTCGCGTTCCTGCTCGCCTGCTCGTCGCTGGCGTCGGCGCTGAAGGTCAGCCTGCCTCTCGCCTCGAGCGGCTCGACGATGTCGGTGTCGTACGCCGTCGACTTCGCGGCGCTGCTCCTGCTCGGCGCCGACCAGACGATGATCGTCGCCGCGGTGAGCGCGTGGAGCCAGTGCACCTTCCGCACCCAGTCGCGCACGGCCGGCTACCGCACCCTGTTCAGCATGGCGTCGCTGGTGCTGACGGTGAAGGCGGCCGGGTGGACGTTCACCCTCCTGGGCGGCACCTTCGCGGTCCCGTTCACGCTGCTGTCGATTACCAGGCCGCTGGTCGGCGCGGCGACCACATATTTCGTTGTCAACACCCTGCTGATCGCCACCGCAATCGGCCTGTCGACACGGCAGCGGATCGTGCGGGTGTGGAACGAGAACTTCCTGTGGAGCGCACCGAGCTATTTCGTCGGTGCACTGGCGGCGGCCATCGCCGCCAGCGTCATCGACCGCGGCGGCTACTGGATGGCGTCGCTCGCCGCGGCGCC
>DATASG010000054.1:0-4048 GCA_036269295.1 Vicinamibacterales bacterium
ATGATCGAATTCCTGGCGGCGCCGTTCGTCGCCAGTCTCATTCTTACCGGCATTCACGCCTACCTCGGCGTCCATGTCGTCGAGCGCGGCGTGATCTTCGTCGACCTGTCGCTGGCGCAGATTGCCGCCTTCGGGGCCACCATCGCGATGTTGACGCCGCTTGCTGGCGGCGACCCGCACGCGCCGAGCGTGTATTGGATCAGCCTGGTCTTCACCTTCCTCGGAGAGTTCGTTTTTTCGACGATTCGGAGCAAGCGCGCCCGGATCCCGCAGGAAGCGATCATCGGCATCTGCTACGCGGTGGCGTCGGCGGCGGCGATCCTGGCGATGAGCAAGTCGACGTCGGAGAGCGAGCATCTGAAGGACATGCTGGTCGGCAACATCCTGGCGGTGTCCTGGCCTGAGGTCGGCAAGACGGCGCTGCTCTACAGCGCGATCGGCGCCTTTCACTTCATTTTCCGGCACAAGTTCCTGGCCATCTCGATGGACCACAAGAAGGCCGAAGCGTCCGGCCTCAACGTGAAGTTCTGGGACTTCCTGTTCTACGCGTCGTTCGGCTTCGTCGTCACCTCGTCGGTGTCGATCGCCGGCGTCCTGCTGGTGTTCTGCTACTTAATCGTACCGTCGGTCGCGGCGATGCTGTACGCGGACACGATCGGCAGACGCCTCGCGATCGGCTGGTCGATGGGGACGCTGGTGTCGGCGCTCGGCGTCTACCTGTCGCTGCAGCTCGACCTGCCGACCGGCGCGACGATTGTATGCACATTCGGGCTGGTGCTGATTATCATGGCCCTGGTGCGCCCTATCATCCAGCCTCATGCAGTGTCGTAAGTGCGGCGCCGAGATCGCGGACAAGGCCCTGATCTGCTACAAATGCGGCACCGCGACCACCGAGGCGAAGTATCAGCCGGCGCGGCTGCCAACCGGGTCGTCACGCACGGGCCTGCTGCCGACGGCGATCGCGATCGCGCTGCTGGCGGCGGTGACGCTCTACCTCGAGCGGGCCTCCAACGCCGGATCGCAGCAGTGGGTCACCTATGTCGCCGTGGCCGCAGCGGTGATCATCATCGGCATCCGCGCCTACGCGAGGCGACGCTAGCGTGAGCGTGCGATAATCGACCGTATGCTGCTCGCGACCGCGCGGCGCCGCGTCGCTGAGTGGAGGCAACCGCGCACGTCCGCCCGCCTCGCCCGCGCCCTCTGGATCGCCTGGGCCGTCATCCTCTGGAACGTCGTGTTCGATCACGCGATCGTCGTCGCCGGGCGCGACTACATCGCCGCCGCGCGCGCGGCCGCCGGCGCCGCCGGGCCGTTCGCCAACATGGACGACTGGATGCGTCCGGCGGTGACCCGCGGCTTCTGGATGGCCACCGCCGCCGGCGCCGCGGTGCTGTTGATCGGTTTCGCCGCGGTCCGTGCTTCCACGCGCGCCGCGGATCCTCGAGCATCCCAGGGGGTTGCCGAGGCGCCGAGCGATGAACGCTTGGCGTTGGGAGGCAAGACAAGGTGACCGTGTGCGCGTAGCGCCGCATCCGCTGATTTACGACTGGAACCACGACGCGTCGCCGGAAGGCCCCGGCAAGCCGGTGGCGATGCTCGACGACGAGACGCTGCGCGACGGGCTGCAGTCGCCGTCGGTCCGGTCGCCGACCATCGACCAGAAGATCGACATCCTCCATCACATGGATCGGCTCGGCATCGAGACCGCCGACATCGGGCTGCCGGGTGCCGGCGCGAAGGTCGCGCGGGACGTCGAGCGCCTGGCGCGCGCGATCGGGGAAGGGCGCCTGCGGATTCGCGCGAACTGCGCCGCGCGGACGATGGTGGCCGACATCCGACCGATTGCCGAGATCCAGCAGCGCACCGGGGTCGCGATCGAATGCGGCGCGTTCATCGGATCGAGCCCGGTTCGTCAGTACGCCGAGGGATGGACGCTGGATTTCCTGCAGAAGTGCACCGAGGACGCGCTCGCGTTCGCGGCCAAGGAAGGCGTCGACGTGATGTATGTCACCGAAGACACGACGCGCGCCGATCCCGAGTCCCTGCGCCGCCTTTTCACGACCGCGATCCGCGCCGGCGCGAAGCGGTTGTGCGTCGCCGATACCGTCGGTCACGCGACGCCGAATGGGGCGCGCGCGCTCGTCACCTTCGTGAGGTCGATCATCGAGGAGCTGGGGGTCGAGGTCGGCATCGACTGGCACGGCCATCGCGACCGTGGCTTCGGCGTCGCGTCGAGCATCGCCGCGCTCGAGGCGGGTGCGACGCGCCTCCACGGCGCGGCGCTCGGCATCGGCGAGCGCTGCGGGAACACGCCAATCGACCTGCTGATGGTCAATCTGGTGATGATGGGGTACCGGGACAACGATCTGACGGGTCTGCCGGCCTACGTGCAGGCGGTGTCGAAGGCGTGCGACGTGCGGATCGCGCCGAACTACCCGGTGCTCGGGGCCGACGCGTTTCGCACCGCCACCGGCGTCCACGCCGCGGCGGTGGTGAAGGCCTTCCGGATGGGCGACCGGGCGCTGATGGACGCCGTCTACGCCGCGGTGCCGGCGAGCCTGGTCGGCCGCCAGCAGGAGATCGAGGTCGGCCCGATGTCTGGCCGGTCGAACGTGATCTTCTGGCTCGAGAGCCGCGGGCTGCAGGCGACCGACGAGCTCGTCGACCGCATCTTCGCCGCCGCCAAGGCCTCGAACCGGCTGCTCACGCACGAGAAGGTGCAGAGCATCATCGGCGGCGACGTGAAGATCAAGCCGAGCGCGCACAAGCCGGAGCCGGAGCGGAGGCACGGCTTCTAGCAAGGGAGGTCACAGTCACGAAAATACGCCGCGGGCGATCTATTTTCTGGTGAGTATTTCCTCGAAGAACTTCACGGCGCGCGGGTCCTTCGTCTGACCGAGCCAGAACATCGCCTGCTTGCGCACTTCGGGATTTCGGTTGGTGCGCGCGACTTCCATCAGCCGCGGCACGCCTTCGTCCTTCGGCAGCTGGCTGAGCGCGAAGACGGCCTTCTTCTTCACCTCGGTCTCAGGATCGTTGTCGATCGCATTGGTGATGGCCGCGACCGCTTCCCTGCCGGCTTTCTGTGCCAGCCAGAACAGCGCCTGACCGCGGACCCTGGTGCTCTTGTCGTCGCGCGCCGTCGCGATCAGCTTCGTCAACGCAGCCGGGGACTTGCTGACCGACAGACCGAACGCGGCCTTGTCCCGGACCTTGTCGCTCGGATCGGTGTCCATCATACGCGCGAGCAGGCGCGCGCCGGCCTCGCCACGGGAGCTGCCGAGCCAGAACGCGGTTTCGCCGCGCAGCCACTCCGGGCTGGCGGGCGCGACGAAGCGCTCGAGCGCACGGTCGGCGGCCGGCAGGTTGTGGAGCGCGACGGCGCTCATCGCCGGCCTGGCGACGCGATCGTGGCGGTCGCCGCTGTCCGGCGCGTCGGCGACGAGCGACGCGAGCCAGGCGACGCTCTCGTCGGGTATGACGTCGGTCAACCAGACCAGCGGCAGGGCGGTCGCGTCGATGTCACAGTCCGGCGTGAATGTCCGCACCCGGGTGACGCCGCCGCCCTCCAGCCGCGCCAGCACCAGGAACTCGGTGGACGGTTCGAGCATCACGCGCGATCCGTTGCGGTCGCGCATGCCGCCGGTGTTCATCGAGATGCCGCCGCCGCTCTCGAGGCGGCACATGCTCCCCGAGAACGATGAATCAGAGATCGTGTCGAAGCAGCACATCTGCCGCGGACCGGCGACCATCGGCATCCGATACCCGATCCAGGTGACGCCGGCGCGCGCCGCCGCCGCGCGCACCTCACGATCGAGTCCATGCGAGGCCGACCGGGTCTCGGTCTTCGCGTTGCTGATGCGCCCCTGGGCCAAGGCAGACGAGGCGAGCAGGACACAGAGGGCGCAGGAGAGCAAAGACGTGGCGAGTCTTCCTCTGTGGCCTCTGCCGCCTCTGTGTCCCTGTTCTGAGATCACTTGAGCAGCTCCATGAGGTAGTCCGCCGCTTCCTTCGATTTCATCACCGAGAGTTTGGAGACGATCTCCTT
>DATASG010000055.1:0-12103 GCA_036269295.1 Vicinamibacterales bacterium
TGCCGGCGATCGCCCCGAACAGCTGCTGCATTTCCGGCGACGGCGGCTCCAGCCTCGCCAGCTGGCAGGTAAACTCGTACATCGGCATCACGTGCTGATCGCGTGTGAGCTGATACTCGTGCATGGCGTCGTCGAACGGGCGGTCTCCCGTGAGACTCTGGTCCAGCGCCGAGGCACAGGTCTCGGCGTCACGAAAGGCGTCGCTGATCCCTTGCGCGGTGATCGGATCCTTGTTGTAACCGGCGTCGCCCACCAGGACCCAACCGGGACCGAACGGCTTGCGGAAGAAGCCCGCCACCGGTGTCCCGGCGAACGTCGCCTCGCGCCTGGCGCGTCGGACCCGATCGGCGAACTGGGGCGCGAGATCGAACATCTTCAGGAAATGGCCCTCGACGTCCTTCTTGTTGGTCTCGAACTCCGCATACGGCCATCCACCGACCGTGAGCGTCAGGCCGTGATGTGTCGGCGCCGCGGCAAACCCGCGGTGCGGGCGGACATAGGTCTCAAATCGCCCGTCCATCGGCAGACCGCTCCAGTAGGTGTAATAGGCGGCGAGCAGCGGCGGCCGCTCGTTGTACTGCTCGGGCCGGACGGCTGCCGCCACCACGGACCGCCGGCCATCCGCGCCGACGACGACCGTGGCGTGCTCGGTGATGGCCGCGCCGTCTTTCAATCGCCCTTTGATCCCGGTGACGCGCGCTTCTTCGATCACGATCTCTTCGACGGTGAAGCCTTCCCGGATTTCAGCGCCAGCCTCGGCAGCAGCGTCGACCAGCAGCTTGTCCAGGACGGTGCGCCGCGGGCAGTAGGCGACCGGCGACTCGTCGGTGCCCGGCGCCCCACTCAGTGTGAACGGGCCGAAGTCGAAGCTGTAGGTATCTATCGGCGGACAGCCGGTCGCCGTGAGGCGATCGCGCAAGCCCCAGCGTTCCAGCGCCGCCACCCCGGCCGGGTGCAATACGTGCGTCGACAGCGTATCGCTCGGGAACGTGGCCCGGTCAACGACAAGCACGCGGTAGCCTTTGCGCGCCAGCAGCGCCGCCGTCGGCGAGCCGGCGCAGCGCGCGCCGACGATAATCGCGTCGTATGGCATCGTTGTGCTCCCATCGCGCCGGTGTCCGTGTCGGCGCGCAGATGGATAGCCTACCGCAATGCCTGGCGGCGCTGTGCAAATCGCCCGAACCGGCCGCTACTTTTTCGGCGGCTGCGGGCGCGCGGTCGACGGCGGCACATGTCCCTTCAGCCGCATGTAGACGACGATGTTCCCGTAGTGCTCGTTGTTGTGCGTGGTGTTGAACATCAGCAGCGCGCCGCGCGTCGTTTGTCCGGCGCCCTGTCCCGCCATCTGGACCAGCTGCTGAAAATTCGCATCGGTCGTGGCCGCGTAGGCGCCGTCGCAATACGCCAGCGAATCGTTGAGCGCTTTGACGAGAGCCGCTTTGTCGGCGATCTTCTCGTAATTGGCGGTGGCCGGCGATTTCTCGGCCTTGGCCTGCGAGCAGAAGAAGAAGTTGGCGCTGACGACGTGGCCGATCAACTCGCCGAAGCTGCGCACCTGTGGCGTCGGCTTGAAGGCGTACTCCTCGGCCGTCATCGCCTCGGCCGCTTCGGCCAGATTGCGGCGGATCGTCGCGTGCATCGCCCTGGCGCCGGCGGCGAGCGAGGGCGAGAGCGCCTCGCTGAAGTTTCCATCGGACGTCTGCGCCGCGGCCGGCGCGGCAAGACAGGCGAGGATCGCCGTGAAGATCGTTCGACGCATCATCAGTGGCTCCCGAAACGACGATTCTTAATTCCTAACTACCGGGAGTCATGAGATGAGCCGTCGACGTGCCCGCGTTCATGATCCAGACGCCGCCCTGCTTGCCGTCGCTGGGCAGGCCCAGCGACTGCGTCGTCGCGCCTGGCACCGCGATGGTGGTGTGAACGTGGGTCGCATGCTCCTTGTCCGCAGCGTTCATCGTCAGCCAGACCGAGCCGAACTCCGGCTTGACCCGCGTACCGTCTTTCTCAGCCGCGTCGATTGCCGCCTGCCGCGCGGCCTTGTCGGCGATCGCCTCGAACTTCCGGTTCTGCGCCACCCGGGGAATGTTGGCGACGCTGGTGCACTGCACGGAGAACGGCTGTTGCCCGGGATCGCCGGAGCGGTCGTAGCAGACCAGCCGGTTGGTGCCCGGCTTCAGCGTGTCGTAGGTGCCGTCGGCCTTGAATTTGATGACCGCGGCGCCTTCCTTCATGTTGCGCGGCGCGGGCGAAAGCGCCTTCTCGATCGCATCCGCCGGCGCCTGCGCGAACGCGCCCGCCGACAGGGCCACCACTCCGAGGACGAACACAGCCGTGCGTTTCATACACTGACCTCCAGAAATGACGTAAACGGGGAATACTCTCCCGGGAGCCAGCCTCCGTCATGAGGCCGGCGCACCCGCTCCCCTTCGACGCCGCCACCCCGACCTGCGTTCCCTACGAACGGCTGTTTGCTGTGACGTAGCGCGCGATTTGCTCGTGGGTCGCGAATCAGACCCCCGGCTTCGACTTCATGTGCAGGATCAGCTTTTCGAGGCCGGCAATGCGCGACCGGTGTCCTGTGATGTGCGGGTGCATCGTCAGGATGTAGAGACCGCCTTCGTCGTAGGCGATGTCGAACTCGGCCCGGAACACCGCCTCGACCGCGTCCGGGCTCGGCATGCCGCCGTTGGCGCTGCCGCCGAAGTAGGGAAAATCGTCCACGATCCGCTCGATCGGCAGCTCGACGACACCGGTCGGCTGCTTGTCGAGCAGGATCTCGTAAGCATCGTCGCTGGCCATCAGGCTGCTGTCGTAGAGGAAGCCGGCGTCCTTCACCTGCTTCATCGTGTAGGTGCTGAACTGCCAGGACGGGGCGCGGTAGCCGACCGGCTTCTTCCCGATCGCCTTGGTCAGCGTCTCGATCGCGCGGTTCAGCATGTCCTGCTCCGCGGCCGCGTCGTTGACCGACGGCAGGTGTTCGTGAATCCAGCCATGGACGCCGATCTCGTGGCGTCCGCTCTGCAGAATTGACGGGATCATGCCGGGATGAAGCAGGTGGCTGACCGCGGGGATGAAGAAGGACGCCGGAATCTGGTACTTGTCGAGCAGCCGCAGGATCCGCGGCACGCCATCAATCGCGCCGTACTCGCCGCGCGAGATCACTTCCGAGATCAGGTTGCCGGTGGCGAGCTCCGCGGTCGCGTTGTCGACGTCGAAGCTGAGGCCGACTGCGACGCGCGCGCCGTTTGGCCACGCTGCCGGCTTCAGCCGCCTGCCGGCGCTGACGTGGAACATCTGCGCCTCGAGCTGCGACAGCGGCAGCGTCGTCCCCGGCTGCGGCCGCACCTGGGCCGCGAGCGTCACCCCCGCGATCGCGACGCCCGCACCGATCAGCAATCGGCAATCGGCAATCGGCATTGTCTTCATGCGTCCAGCACGCCATGGTTGCGCGACAGAAAATAAATCGCGACGACGACGAGCAGGACGCCATTGATGCCGATCACCATCGGCGCGCCGATGTAGGTCGCGAGCCAGCCGCTGAGGAGGCTGCCGAGCGGCATGCCGCCGCGGAACGCAAGCATGTAAATGCTCATCACCCGGCCGCGCATCTCATTGGGCGCGATCATCTGCACCAGCGAGGTCACGGTGGAGAAGACGACCATCAGCGCCGCCCCGGTGAGAAACAGCAGGATGTCACTCAGCCAGAGCACGCGCGACACCGCGAAGGCGATGATCAGGACGCCGTAGACCGCTTGGACCAGCAGCGCCGTCCATCCCATTTTGGGGAATTTGCCCAGCCACGCGACGATCAGCGCGCCGAGGATCGAGCCAGCGCCCGAGAACGCCATCAGGTGGCTGTAGGTGTCGGCCCCCTCGTGAAATACCTTCTGCGCGAAGATCGGCAGGAAGGTCAGCAACGCGAACCCGAGGAACGTCGTCGCCGCCGCGAGGACGATCAGCGCCGCGAGGCTGCTGTGATGCCGCACGTACGAGAGTCCGATCTTGAGCTCATCCCCCATGCGGCCCGACGTCGCCGGCGGGATGTGCTTGACGCGAAGCATCATCAGCGTGTTGATGACGACGAGGAACGACAAGGAGTTGAGCAGGAAGCAGGCGTTCATCGCCTGAGGCTCGTTGTAGCCCCACCGGCGGAACGCCGCCAGCGTCAGGCCGAAGGCGAGCGGCCCGAGCACGCGGGCGACGTTGAACTGAATCGAGTTGAGCGCGACCGCGTTCGGCAGATCTTTTTTGTCCACCAGCGACGGAATCAGCGATTGATACGCGGGTCCGCCGAACGACTGCGCGCAGCCGGTGATGAAGGACAGGACCAGCACGTGCCAGATCTGGAGGTGCAGGATCTGGCGCCCGTCGAGAAACATGAGGAGCGCGAGCGTGCCCGACGTGCCCATCTGCACGAACTGCGACAGCATCAGCGTGCGCCGGCGATCGTAGCGGTCGGCGAAGACGCCACCGATCAGCGAGAACAGGATGATCGGCAGCTGCTGCAGGAAGGTGTCGAGCCCGAGGAAGAACGGCGACGAATTGGTCAGCGAGACGATGAGCCAGTTCTGCGCGACGATCTGCATCCACGTGCCGACGCTCGAGGTGCAGGCGCCAATCCACTGCACGCGGAAGTCACGGTAGGTGAAGGCCACCAGGGTGCGGCGTACCGTGCGGGCGGCGACAGGAGCCGCCGGTTCGGATGCTTCGGCAGTCGTGGCGGTGGCTGACGCGTGGGTCGGTTCGGCCAAGGGGAGCTAATGGTTAATGGCGAATGGGCTGATGGCTAATGGTTCAGGAGCAACGGTTTAGGGCTACTAATTTACATCACTTGATCCTGCCGGGGGCCTGCCATATACTCCGCCAGAAGGCGAAGAAAAAGCGAAAACGATATGGCCCTCGCACGCGCTGACCTCGAATCGCTCCTCCGCGCCCGGCAGCTCGATCGCACGCTGACGACCGCGATTCCCCAGGCCGATCCCAGAGACGAACACGCCCTGGCGCCGTCGGGGATTAGTGCCTTAGACGCGCGATTGGGCGGCGGGTTTCCCCGCGGCCAGCTCTCCGAGCTCGTCGGCCCGCGATCGTCCGGGCGCACCAGCCTCCTGCTTCAGATGATGGCCGCGGCGACCGCGCGCGGCGAGCTGGTGGCCCTGGTCGACGCGCTCGACATGTTCGACGTCGAGTCGGCGGCGGCTGCCGGCGTCGATCTCGATCGCGTGCTCTGGATCCGCGGGCACGTCGTCACCAACCAGGGGCTGGCGCGCGAGCTCAACCAGCGCGCCATCGAGCAGGCCATCCGTGCGTTCACGCTCGTCCTGCAGGCCGGCAACTTCGGCCTCGTCGTCTTCGACGTGGCGGAGGCGCCGGCCGACGCGGTGCGGCGGCTGCCGTTCACGACCTGGCTGCGGTTGCAGCGGATGGTTGAAGGCAGTCAGACGGCGTGTCTGTTGATCGGAAGCCAGCCGATGGCACGCAGTTCGGCCGGCTTGACGTTGGAGCTGGGGATTCGGGGTTCGGGATTAGGGATTCGGTTCGGAGGATCGTTATTCGACGGCCTGGATGTCCAGGCGCGCATCATCCGCGCCCGTGCGCGTGAGCAAGAGGAGGCGTCGATTGCCATCAGCACCTCCGCCTGATCCCCGGTTTCTAATCCCTCATCCCTGGGGTCCCTTGTACGCGTGTCTCTACCGACCACCGGCGCCTGACGGCTCCGACGGAAAAAACCGCGACTCGGCGTCCTTTTCTTTAATCGCCATCGCGCAGGAATTTTCGCCGCGCTACGAGCGGCACCGCGACGATCTGGTGTCGGTCGACGTCAGCGGGCTGACGCGGCTGCTGGGGCCGGCGCGGACGATCGGCGAGGAGATCCGCCGCGAAGCCGCCGCGCGCGGGGTGCGCGCGCACGTCGCCGTCGCCGGCACGAGGACGGCGGCGTTGCTGCTCGCGCAAGCGCGTCCGGGGCTCACGGTGATCGCGCCTGGAGAAGAAGCCGCCGCGCTGGCGCCGCTGCCGCTGGCGCTTCTGGAAAAGCTCGAAACAGCAGCCGCTCGTACTTCAGACTTCGTACTTCGTACTTCCAAGAAGTGGGGTCTTCGGACGCTGGGTGAGCTGGCGGCGCTGCCCGCTGCCGATCTGGTCTCGCGGCTCGGGCGCCCGGCCCGGGCGTGGCAGGCGATCGCGCGCGGCGAGGACATCCGGCCGCTGGTGCCGATGCTCGAGGAGGAGCGGTTCGAGGCCTCGCTCGATCTCGAATGGCCGATCGCCGATCTCGAGCCGCTGTCCTTCGTCCTGACGCGGCTGCTCGAGCCGCTGTCCACGCGCCTCGAGCGGCGCGATCGCGGCGCCGCGGTGCTGCATGTGCTGCTGCGCCTCGTCACCAGGGAAACCACGTCGCGCCGGCTGGAGCTGCCGACGCCGATACGCGAGGTGCGCGCGCTGCGGACGCTCGCGCTGCTCGATCTCGAGTCGCATCCGGCCGAGGCGGCGATCGATCGCGTGACGATCGTCATCGATCCGACGCCGGGCCGGGTCGTGCAGCACACGCTCTACGCGCGCGCGCAGCCGACGCCCGAGCAGCTTTCGACGCTCCTCGCGCGCCTCGGCGCGCTGATGGGGCAGGATCGCTTCGGCGCTCCTGCCACCGTCGATTCGGATCGGCCAGGCGCGTTCGCGATGACGGCCTTTGCCACGGCACACGACGATCAACGACGAACCCGCGGAACACGCGGAGAAATCTCTCTTGAAGATTCTGCGGTTTCTGCGCGTTCTGCGTTGAATGTCGTCTCTGCGCTTCGAAGATGCCGGCAGCTGGTCCCCGCGCGCGTGGCGGTCGTCGACGGCCGGCCGGTACGGGTCACGACCGATCGCCGCGGCTTTACCGGCGGCGCCGTTACGCACTGCGCCGGGCCGTGGCGGACCTCCGGACACTGGTGGGCGGAAGGGACGGGAGCGGCAGGAAGGCCCGTCCTGCCCTGGGATCGTGACGAATGGGACGTGTCGCTCAGCGACGGCGCCGTCTACCGCGTGTGTCGCGACCGCGACGCCGACCGCTGGTTCATCGACGCGATCGTGGATTGAGAAGCGCACAACGATGAGAGGAGCGAGGCGATGACGATTGCCGAATTGCTGCTGCCCGAGGTCGACCAGGAAATAGCCACCACGCGGCGCGTGCTCGAGCGCGTGCCCGACGACAAGCTGGGATGGAAGCCCCACGACAAGTCCTGGTCGATGGGCGATCTGGCCAGCCACCTGGCCAACCTGATCAAATGGACCGGTTACACGATGAACCGGACCGAGTTCGACCTGGCGGCGGTGCCGCCGGAGGAGCTGAACCAGGCGGCTTCATCACGCACGCAGCTGCTGGAGTGGTTCGATGCCAACGCCGCCGCGGCGCGCCAGGCGCTCGCGAAAGGCGACGCCGATTATGTCGTGCCGTGGTCGTTGAAGCAGGGCCTGAACCACCTCGTGCACCACCGCGCGCAGCTGGCCGTCTACCTGCGCCTCAACAACATTCCCGTACCGGCGATGTACGGACCTTCGGCTGATGAATGGAATTAGGAATTAAGAATTTGGAATTTGGAATGCGTGATCACAGCCGGGCGGCTCCGCTCACGAATTCTTAATTCCAAATTCCAAATTCTTAATTCTTAATTCTTAATTCTTCCCGTGGCGTACGTCGAGCTGCACGCAGCATCAGCTTTCAGCTTCCTGCAGGGCGCGTCGCTGCCCGAAGCGCTGGTCGAGCGCGCCGCGGCGCTCGGTTATCCGGCGCTGGCGCTGCTGGATCGCGACGGCGTCTACGGCGCGCCGCGATTCCACAAGGCGGCGCTCGCTGCGGGGATCCGGCCGCTCATCGGCGCGGAACTGACGGTAGGGGCGGGAGGGGCAGGACAGGCGGGAGGGGCAGGACAGGCGGGAGGGGCAGGACCCTTTGTTCTTCCCGTTCTGTGCGAGTCAGCTGAGGGCTATCGCAACCTCTGCCGGTTGGTGACCCGCATGAAGCTGCGCGCGCCGACCAGCCTCCGCCAAGGCGACGGCGGTCCGCCGGAGCTTCAGCGAAGGCGGAAGGGCGAAGGCGCGCTGACGCTCGAGGAGCTGGACGGCTGTGTCAACGGGCTGGTCGCGCTCGCCGGCCGCGCCCTGCTCGATGGCCGGCGGCTCGGCGTCGGCGGCCTGCTCGATCGCCTGGTCGGCGTGTTCGGCCGCAGCGGCGTGTACGTGGAGCTGCAGCGGCACTTCCGCCGCGACGAGGCGCGCGACAACGAGGCGCTCGTCAGCCTGGCGACGGCGTTCCGCGTGCCGACGCTGGCGACCAACGGCGTCCGCTTCGACACGCCCGCGGCACGGCCGCTGTTCGATGTCCTCACCTGCATCCATCACCACACCGATCTGGCGGCCGCAGGGCGCCGCCTGGCGCCCAACGCCGAGCGCTACCTGAAAACACCGGACGAGATGGCGGCGTTGTTCCGCGATCGTGAGGCCGCGGTCGCGCGCACCGGCGAGCTCGCCGATCGGCTGCAGTTCACCATGGCCAATCTCGGCTACCGCTTTCCGGATTATCCGGTGCCGTCCGGCGAAACCCAGAGCTCGTTCCTGCGTCACCTCGCCGACGCCGGCGCCCGCGATCGCTTCCGGCCGTATCACGATGGCGCGCGCGTGCAGATGGCGCGCGAGCTCGATCTGATCGAGAAGCTCCAGCTCGCCGGCTATTTCCTCATCGTCTGGGACATCGTCAATTTCTGTCGACAGCACGACGTCCTGGTGCAGGGGCGCGGATCGGCGGCCAACAGCGCGGTCTGCTACAGCCTCGGGATTACCGCGGTCGATCCGGTGCAGCCGGGCAAGGAGCTGCTGTTCGAGCGATTCCTGTCTGAGGAACGCGGCGAGTGGCCCGACATCGACCTCGATCTGCCGAGCGGCGACCGGCGCGAGCGGGTGATCCAGCATGTCTACGAAAAATACGGCCGTCTCGGGGCGGCGATGACCGCCAACGTGATCACCTATCGCGGCCGCAGCGCGGCGCGCGAGGTGGGGAAGACGCTCGGCTTCGATCCGGTGCAGGTCGACCGCCTGGCGAAGGTGATGAACAACTTCGAGTTCAGGGATCCGGGTGATTCGCTGCCGCAGCAGATGGGGGCGGTGGGGCTCGACCTGAACGCGTCGCGCGTCCAGACGTTCGCGCGGCTGTGGCGCGAGATACAGGATCTGCCGCGGCACCTCGGCCAGCATTCCGGCGGCATGGTGATCTGCCAGGGGCAGCTCGACGCCTGCGTCCCGCTCGAGAATGCCAGCATGCCCGGCCGCGTGGTGGTGCAGTGGGACAAGGACGACTGCGCCGACATGGGCATCGTCAAAGTGGATCTGCTCGGCCTCGGCATGATGGCCGTGCTCCAGGATTCGCTGGCGCTGGTCAACGGTGATGCCCCGTCATCGAACGCAAAGCACGCAAAGCCCGCAATGCATTCTGGTGAAGATCTTTTCTTTGCGGACTCTGCGGCCTTTGCGTTCCCCCGTCGTGATCTCATCGACCTGGCGCATTTGCCACAGGATCCAGCGGTCTACCAGATGCTCTGCGAGGCCGACACCATCGGCGTGTTCCAGGTCGAGTCGCGCGCCCAGATGGCGACGCTGCCGCGCCTGAAGCCGATGGAGTTCTACGACCTGGTGGTGCAGGTGGCGATCATCCGGCCGGGCCCGATCGTCGGCCAGATGGTGCACCCGTATCTCAACCGCCGCGCCGGGCGCGAGCCGGTGCAGTACGACCATCCCTCGCTCGAGCCGATCCTGGCGCGGACGCTCGGCGTGCCGCTGTTCCAGGAGCAGCTGCTGCGGATCGCGATGGTCGCCGCCGGCTTCACCGGCGGCCAGGCGGAGGATCTGCGCCGGGCGATGGGTTTCAAGCGATCCGAGAAGCGGATGAAGCAGATCGAAGGACAGCTGCGCGAAGGCATGGCGCGCAACGGCATCACCGGCGCGGCCGCGGATCGCATCGTGCTCTCGATTGCGTCGTTCGCGCTCTACGGGTTTCCGGAATCGCACGCGGCCAGCTTCGCGCTGCTGGCGTACGCGAGCGCCTATCTCAAGCTGCACTACCCGGCGGCGTTCTACACCGCGCTGCTCAACAACCAGCCGATGGGGTTTTATCACCCGTCGACCCTCGTGAAAGACGCACAGCGCCGCGGCGTCCGGTTTCATCCGGTCGACGTGCAGATTTCGAGCTGGGACTGTACGATCGAGCCCGACGGCGCCATCCGCCTCGGCCTGCGCTACGTGAACGGACTGCGCGAACAAGCCGGCCGCGCCATCGCGCTCGGCCATTCGTCGTCTCGTTCGCAATCCACGACGCCATCCACTCAGCAGTCAGCAATTGGCAATCAGCAATCTCGTATCTGTCCGAAGTGCGGTTGCGACGACGAGTCGATGCTCGAAGCGGTCGGCGCCTCGAAATGGTTCTGCAACAACTGCTCGCACGACTGGACACCGCGCCACCGCGCCCCGCGGTTCGCGTCGATCGACGATCTCGTCGCCCGCGCCGGCCTGCGCCGCGACGAGCTGGTGACGCTCGCCGACATCGGCGCCCTCAACACCTTCGGCTACGACCGCCGCTCCGCGCTGTGGCAAGCCGAGCGCGCCATCCGGCCATCGGGCGATCTGTTCACGGATGGGAACGCATAGCCCGCGGAGTCCGCAGAAAATTTTTTTGAAAACGACTGCTCTGCGGATTCCGCGAGCTCTGAGTTCGATTCAGAGGAGGCGCCTTGTCCGCTGAAGCCGATGACCGAGGCCGAGCGCCTGGTGGCCGATTATGCCGGGATGAGGTTGACCGCCGGCCGTCACCCCATGGCGCTGCGGCGCGACGACCTGGCGATGCGCGGCATCCTGCGCGCGGCCGATTTGAAGGCGGCGCGGCAGGGGCGCCGCGTGCGCGTCGCCGGCATGGTCATCACCCGCCAGCGCCCGGGCACCGCCAAGGGCTTCGTCTTCCTCACTCTCGAGGACGAGACCGGCATCGCCAACATCATCGTCCGCCCCGATCTCTTCGCGCGCGATCGCCTGATCATCGTCGGGGAGCCGTTCCTGATCGTGGACGGCGTGCTGCAAAGCCAGGACGGCGTGACCTCGATCCGCGCCGAGCAGGTGCAGGGCATGAAGGGCGTCGACATCGACTTCGACGCGCATGATTTCTATTGACGCTGCGCCGCGCCACCACCCGAAAAACGGATCCGCTCGCGCATTTCCGATAGCATGCGGTGATGACGCTGACCGACGTCGATCGCCAGCTCCCCAATGGCTTTCACGACGCCTATCTCCTGCGCTTCGCGGTGGACTACGCCAAAGCGACGCTCACCCTCGACCTGAACCTCTGGATCGGCACCCCCGCCGGCCGGACGCCGGAAGAGCGCGAGCGCTACAGGCCCGGACGCATCCGTATCGCCGGCCTGTGCTGGTTCGCGATGGCGCCGCCCGATACCATCGTCCGCGCCAACCCGCGCGGCTTCCGCGTCGACGCCGGGCCGGTCTCGGACCTCGAGACCCCGCCGGCGCTGCCCGCGCCGCCGCCGGGCGCCTTTTCCTGGTGGTTCTTCGTCCCAGAGTGGAACACCTCGCTCTACGTCGCCGGCCAGTCGGCGTCGCCCGAGTGGAAGGTCTGAAGAAGGAGCCGATATGCGTATGACGACCGTCACACGTGCTGCCGTCTGTCTCCTGATCGTTGCGGGAACATCGATCCTGGCCGCGCCTGAGCCGGCGCAGCAGCAGCCGGGTCAGATGACGCAGGCACGCGTGTGGGTACAGAACCGCGGCCGCGCCGAGACGATCCCGGTCGACGTGCGCGAGATCAATCTCGACGCGCCGATGAAAGTGCAGGTGATCAACGGCGATGTCGGCATGCCGCGCACCAATCCGGTCCAGGTCACTGAGATCCGGAAGGTCTGGGAGTACGAGACGATCACGCTGCAGTCGCCAGACGACGTCCTGAAGGTGCTGAACCCGAAGGGGGGCACCGGCTGGGAGACGACGGGGATCGCCTTCGTCAATCCCGGCGGCACGACGCTGCTGCTGAAGCGTCCGCGTTAGAGTGGCTTCGATTTAGATGTAG
>DATASG010000056.1:0-16488 GCA_036269295.1 Vicinamibacterales bacterium
CCCGTCCGGCGAGCATGGAGCTGGATGCGATCCGCCTGATGATTCGTCTGGCCGAGGAATTCGCGGCGCGCGTCCACATCGTCCACGTGTCGTCGAAGGAAGGCGTCGACGCCATTGCCTAGGCGAAGGCCGATTGGGTCCCGATCACCGCTGAGACCTGCCCACACTATCTGACTTTCGCCGCCGAGGACATTCCCGACGGCGCGACCGAGTTCAAGTGCGCGCCGCCGATACGCGACGCATCGCATCGCGCCGCGCTCTGGGATGGACTGGACCGCGGCGCGATCGATGCCATCGTCACGGATCATTCACCGGCGCCGCCTGCGCTCAAGACACCTGGCGATTTCCGGCGTGGCTGGGGCGGGATCGCGTCACTGGAGCTGTCGCTGGCGGCGGCCTACACGAGCCTCAAGGCGCAACTCTCCACGTTGAGCGGCGACCATTCGGCCTCGAGCCCGCTCACCCACCTGGCGCGATGGATGAGCGCCGCGCCCGCCGCGCTTGCCGGCCTGGGCGATCGGAAGGGACGCATCGCCGAGGGGCTCGACGCCGATCTCGCGGTCTGGGATCCCGAGGCGCGGTTCGTCGTCGAGCCCGAGCAGCTGCATCAGCGGCACAAGCTGACGCCCTATGCCGGACGCGTCCTGTCCGGCACGGTGCTGACGACTTTTGTGCGCGGCGAACGGGTGTGGGACCGCAACCGCCTCGCGCGCGCGTATGGCGGCCGGCTGCTATGAGCGCGCCGTTTCTCGATCTCGTCGATCTCGCCTCCGAGCGCCTCGGTGCGGCCGCGGTGGCGGCGAACGATGAATTCTTCGGGGCGAAAGAACACTTGATTGCGGCGGCGGCGCCGGTCTGGCGCGAGGGTGTGTACACCGAGCGCGGCAAATGGATGGACGGCTGGGAGACGCGCCGGCGCCGCGACCTCGGTCCGGACGCGCACGACTGGTGCATTGTCCGGCTTGGCGCACGCGGGATTCCGCGCGGCGTTGACGTGCACACCGCGTTCTTCACCGGCAATTATCCGGAATCGTGCGCGATCGACTCGGCAGACCTGGCGGGACAGCCGGCGGTCGAGGCGCTGATGCAGACGCCGTGGTCCGAGATGCTGGCGCGGGCGCCGTTGCAGGGAGACGCACACAATCTGCTGGCGATCGACCAGGCACGGCCGGCCACGCACCTGAGGATCCGCATCTATCCGGACGGCGGCGTCGCACGGCTTCGCGTGCACGGCGAGGTCCTCGCCGACTGGGATCGGCTGCGGCGCCAGGGCGACGTCGATCTCGGCGCCGTGCAGCACGGCGGCACCGTGGTCGCCTGCAGCGACATGTTCTACGGATCGCGGCGCAATGTGATCATGCCGGGCGAGGCGACACACATGGGCGATGGCTGGGAAACGAAGCGCCGTCGCGGGCCCGGCCACGATTGGACCATCGTCCGTCTCGGTGCGGAAGGCACCATCCGCCGCGTCGAGGTCGACACGCGTCACTTCAAAGGAAACGCGCCCGGCGCCTGCAGTCTCGACGGCGTCCGGCTCGCCGCCGGCCAGCTGTTCGAACGCGCGGCGTGGCGTGAGCTGTTGCCGTACACTCCGCTCCAGCCGGATGCCGCTCACGCGTTTGAGGAGCAGCTGTGCGAGCTCGGCGACGTCACGCATGCGCGGCTCAACATCTTTCCAGACGGCGGGATCGCCAGGCTGCGGCTGTTCGGGAGGCCGCGGTAAAGAGGGGCGGGAGGGGCAGGACGGGCAGGACGGGTGGCAAACCAACATGCGGCTGGCGGATCTGAATCGGCTGGACGATGGGGCCGCGGTTGAGGCGTTTCTGCGCTGCTGCGGTTCGTCGCGCTGGGCGAGGCAAATGAGCGCGGCGCGGCCGTTTGCGGATGCCGCGACGATGGCGGCGGCCGCCGAACGCATCGGGTCGACGCTCGAGCCCCGCGACTGGCTCGAGGCGTTTGCCGCGCACCCGAGGATTGGGGCGGACAGGGCAAGCAGGGCAGGGAAGGCAGAAAGCCTGGAGTGGTCCGCGCAGGAGCAGGCACGCGTAGCCTTCGCGGGACATCAGACGCGCGCGCGGCTGGCCGAGGCCAACCACGACTATGAGACGCGCTTCGGCTACATTTTCATCGTCTGCGCCACCGGCAAGACCGGGGAGGAGATGCTTGCCCTTCTCGAGCGCCGTCTGCGGCATGATCCGGCCGACGAGCTTGGGATCGCCGCGGGGGAGCAGCAGAAGATCACGCGGCTCAGGCTGACGAAGTTGCTCGATGAACAGCCGGATACCATTTCATGATTACCACACACGTCCTCGACATCGCGCGCGGCGAGCCGGCGGGAGGCATCACGGTCATCCTCGAGCTGCGTCAGGCCAGCGAGTGGACTCCGGTCGGGCGGGGAACGACCGACGAGAAAGGACGCTTGAGCACGCTGACCGAAGGCCCCGTGTCCCCCGGCACCTACCGCCTGACGTTCGACATCGGATCGTTCCATCGGAACCAGGGCCTGAATGTCCCGTTCTTCCCGGAGGTCCGGATCACCTTCAACGTGCGCGATCCCGACGAGCACTTCCATATCCCACTACTGCTCAGCCCGTTCGGCTACTCGACCTATCGGGGCGGGTAAGGACACGGATGTCTGATCTGACCTGGAACCGTTACGGCAAGTCCCGCATCCGCCTGGTCAAGGTGCGACGCTCGCGCGATTCGCACGAGCTCGTCGACCTGACCATCGACGTCCAGCTCGAAGGCGCGTTCGAGAGGGTCTACGTCGCCGGCGACAACGGTTCGTGTCTGGCCACCGATACGATGAAGAACACCGTCTACGCCATGGCGCGGCGGCATCCGATCGACCACGCCGAGACGTTCGGCTCGGCGCTGGCCGATCATTTTTTCGCGAAGCCCGCTGTCACACGGGCCCGGATCACGATCATCGAGCAGCCGTGGGGACGCTTGTCGTCGGGCGGACGGCCGCATCCGCACGCTTTCGTCCAGGCCGGCGCGGAGCACTGGACCGCGGTGGTGACGCGCGACGCGGCGGGGACCGAGATCGTCTCCGGCCTCGAGAACCTTGTCGTGCTGAAGACCACCGACTCCGGATTTTCCGGCTTCCCACGCGACGCGTACACAACGCTGCCGGATACCGCCGATCGCATCATGGCCACGTCGATGACCGCGGCGTGGACCTACGGGCCGGAGACGTCAGACTTTTCCGCGCGGGCTCAGGTGCGCCGGGCGCTGGTGGAGACGTTCGCGGCGCACCTCAGCCGCTCGGTCCAGCACACCCTGTACGCGATGGGCGAGGCGGCGCTGGCGGCGTGCGCCGAGGTGACGGCGATCACGCTCACGCTGCCGAATCGTCATCATCTGCTGGTCGACTTGACGCCGTTCGGTCTGGATAACCCGAACGAAGTCTTCGTCGCGACCGATCAGCCGTACGGCCTGATTGAGGCGACGATTCGACGTGGAGGCACGGCCGGCACTGCGACGGGCGACTGAGAGACACTCCAGGCATGAAGATCGCGACGCAGGGATTGGCCCTCAGGCCGGTCCGAAGCGAGGAGAACTGATGGCCGCAGACCTCTCGACAACTTTCACCGGCGTTCGCCTGAAGAACCCGTTCCTGCTGTCCTCGGCGCCCCCGACCGAGTCCGAGTCGAACATCGTTCGCGCCTTCGAGGCGGGCTGGGGCGGCGTGGTGACCAAGACGATCGGCCTTCATCCCGTGGTCAACGTGCTTGGACCGAAGACCAAGTTCCTGCGCGCCGACGTGGATTCGGCGCACCTGTCGATGAAGAAACGCCCCGGCGCGGCGCTCCATTCGTCGTGGAACTGGGAGCTGATCTCCGACAAGACGCTCGACTGGTGGGTGCCGCGGCTCGGCCGCATCAAGCGCGCGTTTCCGGAGCACGTGCTGGTCGCCTCGATCATGGCCGGGTCGGGAAACGACACCGAGCTGCGGCACTGGCAGGAGCTGGCGCAGGCCTGCGAGCGGGAGGGGTGCGACGCGCTCGAGCTGAACCTTTCGTGCCCGCACATGGATCGCCCCGACATGGGCTCGAACGTCGGCAGGGACAAGGAGCTCGTCTCGATCGTCACGAAGGTGGTCAAGGAAGTGGCCGGGATTCCAGTCTGGGCCAAGCTCACGCCCTCGACCACCGATATCGTCGTCGAAGCGCGCGGCGCGTTCCTCGGCGGCGCCGACGCGATCGTCTCGTCCAACACGTTCACCTCGCTGCCGTTGATCGACAGCGAGACCCTCGAATTCGAAGTGCAGGTGGACGGTCTGGTCTCAACCGGCGGCCTCGGCGGCCCGGCGATCCTGCCGCTGTCGCTGGCCAAGATTTCGCAGCTCACGCAGGCGTTTCCCGACAAGAGCTTCTCCGGTATCGGCGGCATCTCGACGTTCGAGCACGCGTTGAACTATGTGCTGCTCGGCTGCGGCACCGTGCAGGTGTGCACGGCAGCGATGCTCGATCACGCGATCGGGCCGAACATCATCAAAGGCCTGAACGAGGGGCTGGCGCGCTTTCTCGAGACCCATGCCGACCGCGGCTGGAAGCGGCTCGACGACTTCGTCGGCCTGCGCCGCGACCGCGTCGTCGCGCAATCGCAGATCCGGCGGGCAGACGAAAAAGAGTATCGAGGCGGGTACGAGAGGGAAGGCTACGCCGAACCCGCCACCACGTGAGGCGGCAGCTCTTCGTCGTTGCCGTCGCGGTCGTCGCCGCGCTGCCTGTGACCGCGAGGGCGCAGGGACAGTGGGGCGTCAGCGTCTGGGGGCTGAGCTATCACGTCGATCGCAGCGTCGACTACAACGAGGACAACTGGGGGCTTGGCCTCCGCTACTACTTCAAGCGGAACAAATACTTCGTCGAGGGCGACGCGCTGAGGAACAGCAACCGCGGCCTGGTGCTGCCGCTGTCGGCCGGCGCCGAATTTCGCGTCGCGCCGCTTCCCGCGACGTGCAAGCTGTTCGCGGTCGCCGCACTCACCCTTGCCTATTACCAGTATCCGAACCGCGATACGACCGACATCAAGTTCGGACCGGTGCCTGGGGTGTCGATCGGCTGCGGCCACGCCAAAGCCAACGTGGTGGCGGTGCTGAGGAAGTCGTCGGAGCCGCTTGCCGCCCTGGCCGCCTCGGTGACGATCGTTTTCTAGGCCCGTCGCTGCGCCAGAATCCTCACGAACGATCGGCTGCGGAGCTCATTCAACGTCAGCCCGCTCTTGTCGACCGCTTCGTCCTCGGTGATCGCGCCGCAGTTCATCGCCCGCAGGAAATAATTGAGCAGCCCCTGTCCTGTCGCCGCGTCGTCGAACAGGTCGCCGACCAGGGTCGCCTGCGCCGCCTTGTGCACGAAGTTCTTCAGCCGTTCGGATGCGGCGTCGAGTCCCTCGAGGAAGAAGGCGTAGACCGCCGCGTAACGCGACGGCAGCTGGGCGGGATGGAGATCCCATCCCTGGTAGAAGCCGTTGACGAGCGAGTGGCGGACGTTCCCGGCGTGCAGCCGCCAGGCGCGGTGCACGACCTCGCGGGACCCGATCGGCATCACGTTGGTGGCGCCGTCCGACAGCCAGATCCCGGTGCCGGCAAGGGCGACCTGCATCACGTGCTTGGCGAAATCGCAGACCGGATGGGCCATGTGCTGGTGGGCGGCGGTGATGCTGCAAGCGGCGGTGTAGTCGTAGGTGCCGAAATGTGCCGCCACGATCCGTCCCTGGCCTTCGGCGACGAGCCGCGGCAGGGCGATGCTGCCGTCGGCGGCGAACACCGACTGCGTGGTTTCGATCATGAGCTCGAACCGCAGCGCGAGGCCAGCGATGTCGCGCCAGTATTCGAACGCGTCGCACGCCGAGGCGAGCGCCGCGACCTGCTCGGGCGCCGTAATCTTCGGAAGGGTGACGACGAAATTCGGCGGCAACATCCCGCCGCTCTTCTCGAGCAGCGTGGTCAGGAACAGATCGAAGGTCCTGAAGCTCCGGCGCTTCAACTCCTCGTTGAGCGGTTTGATCCGGATGCCGATCGACGGCGGCAGGGTGGCGTCTTTCATGCCGGCCGCCACCTCGGCGGCGGCACGCTGGGCGTGCTCGTCCTCCTCGTGGTCTGGCCGGTTGCCGAAACCGTCCTCGAAGTCGATCCGGAAGTCTTCGACCGGCTCGCGCGTCAGCTTCTCGACGACGCGGGGGTAGATTCGCGCGGCGATCGCAGGATCGAGGCCGAGCGCCGACGCCAGTGACGCCGCATCTGGCGCGTGCTCCTGAAGCGTGCGCAGCGCGAGCCCGCCCAGCTTGCGAGCCGCGTCGGCCGTGAACAAATGCGCGCCGCCGTAGACCACATGGACCGGTTGCCGCGCCGACGAGTCGCCCGGGAACCGCTCGGCGACGCCGACGTTGGCCTTGTCGAGCACATCGACGATCGAGGCGAGCGACTTGTCCGGAATCGTCGTATCAGGCATCGGCGGGAAGTATAGTCCCGCCGCGCTTCACTGACCGCGGCGGCTGTTCGAGATCTGCAGGCGGACGCCTTCGCGGTTGACGGCCACCGCGACCGGCTTGAGCTCGGTCTGATCGGTCTGGACGTCGAGCTCGTACCAGGCGCTCATGTTGCGATGGTCGAGAGCCAGCTGGTCGCCGAGCGCCTTCATCTTCTCGGGCAGGGCGGTGGTCGTGTTCATCACGTCGTAGCGTCCGCCGGTGTTCCGGGTCAGGTTTTCGGCAACGATTTCGGGCATGCCGCTGCTCTTCGGGGTCTTCATGACGAACGCGTGCACGGTGATGCCGCGGGCGGGGAGCATCGGGCTCCACTTCGTGAACTCCTTCTCTCGTGCGCCCTGGCTGGCTTCAGTGCCGTCGCTCGTGAAAATGACGAACACGGGCCAGCGATCGTCGGCCTTCTTGAAGAAGCGGTCGTCGATTTCGAGCAGGCCGTCCATCAACACCGTGCCGGCGCCGTCGCTGAACAGGCCCGCGGCGCTGTCCTTCAACCTCTTGCGATCGGTAGACGGGGGCACGCGGACCCGCACCTGCCGGCCGGTGGTGATCAGGATGACCTCATCCTCCGGCGGCAGCGCGTCGAGGAACGCGAGCGCGCCGGCGCGCATGTGCGTGAGCGCGGGGGCCGCGGCGTCGCTGGTGTCCAGCATCAGCGCGATGCGCATCGGATCCTTCGCCGGGCCCGCCCTCGAGACGACGCGAGGCTGGCCGTCCTCGGACACCGTGAAGTCGGCCGCCGCGAGCCCTTCGACCGCTGCGCCTTTGCCGTCGGTGACGCTGACGAAGACGTGGCGGATGTGCATCTTGCCGGCGCTCCGGGACTGCGCCGCCGGCGCCGCCGGCGTCAGCGCCAGCGCCACGAAGGCCGCGATCGCGGCGAGAAACGAGAGAGACGTTTTCATCAAGGCCTCCAGCGTGTGGGGCGACTACTATACGACGATGAAGAACGAGCGTCGGTTGGATGATGGCCGGGTCGAGCTCTTCGACGCCCGCCGCGTCGAGGCCAGCTCTTTGTACAACGTGGACCTCGCACCCGTCCCGCTGGCACGTCGCACCTGGACCACCTACAACTACGCGGCGCTGTGGATCAGCATGGCGCACTGTATCCCGACCTACATGCTGGCGTCGGGGCTGCTGGCGTCCGGCATGAACTGGTCGCAGGCGCTGGTCACGATTCTCCTGGGCAACACCATCGTCCTGATTCCGATTCTTCTGAACTCGCACGCGGGCACGAAGTACGGCATTCCGTTTCCCGTCTTCGCCCGGGCCGCCTACGGCACGCTCGGCTCGAACGTGCCCGCGCTGATGCGGGCGCTGGTGGCCTGCGGCTGGTTCGGCATCCAGGCCTGGATCGGCGGCGAGGCGCTTCAGGTGTTTTTCAAGACCGTGATTCCGGGCTGGCCGACGCTGCTCGGCGCCGGGTTTGCCGGGCATTCGACGACCGAGTGGCTGTCGTTCCTGCTGTTCTGGGGGCTCAACGTCCTGATCATCTACCGCGGCATGGACCTGGTCCGCGAGGTTGAGAACTGGGCGGCGCCGTACGTGCTGGTGATGACCGGCGCCCTGCTCTGGTGGGCGGTATCGAAGGCGAACGGCCTCGGCCCGCTGCTCGCGCAGCCGGGCAGGTTCCATACCTTCGCCGAATTCTGGCCGGTGTTCGTGCCGTCGCTGACCGCGATGATCGGCTTCTGGGCGACCCTGTCGCTGAATATGCCGGACTTCACCCGCTTCGGCCGCAGCCAGCGCGAGCAGATCGTCGGCCAGGTCGTGGCGCTGCCGACGACGATGTCGCTGTTTGCGGCGATGGGCGTGATGATTACGAGCGCGACGGCGATCATCTATGGCCAGGCGATCTGGGATCCGGTGCAGCTGGTCGGAAGATTCAGCTCGCCAATCGTGGTCGCGATCTCGATGTTCACCGTCGTGGTGGCCACCATTGCCGTGAACATCGCGGCGAACGTGGTCTCGCCGGCCAACGATTTCGCGAACGCCTTTCCGCGCTTCATCAGCTTCAAGACCGGTGGGCTGATTACCGGCCTGCTCGGGATCGCGATCCAGCCGTGGCGCCTGCTCGCCGATCCGTCGGGCTACATCTTCACCTGGCTGCTGGGGTATTCAGGCGGGCTCGGCTCCATCGCCGGCGTGCTGGTCGTCGACTACTGGATCGTGCGGCGGTGCGAGCTGCGGCTCGAGGATCTCTACCTCGCGGACGGCGAGTACGGCGGCTGGAATCTACGGGCGATCTCCGCGACCCTCGTCGGCTGCTTTCTCGCGTGGGGCGGGTTCGTGATCCCGGCGCTGAAGCCGCTTTACGACTACGCCTGGTTCGTCGGCTTCTTCGCCGCCGGACTGACGCACCTCGTGCTCGCGCGGGTGCCGGGTGCGAAAGGACAGGTGCGGCAGGTGTCGGCGAAGGTGTAGCCCGAGTCGCTTGGGACCGTCCTATGCCGACTTGACGGCCTCGAGAGCCTCGTCGTGCAGCTCAGGTACGCCGTGGGCGAGGATCCGTCGCACGCGCGGCATGTCGAGCGCCCCCTCCCAGCGCGCGATCACCATCGTCGCCACCGCGTTGCCGATCAAGTTGGTGATCGCCCGCGCCTCGGACATGAACCGATCGACGCCGAGCAGCAGCGCCAGGCCGGCGAGCGGGATGTTGGGAAAGGCGGACAGCGTCGCGGCGAGGGTGATGAAGCCGCTGCCGGTGACGGCCGCCGCCCCTTTCGACGTCAGCAGCAGAATGCCGAGCAGCGACAGCTGCTGGCTGAGGGACAGATGCACGCCGCTCGCCTGCGCCACGAACAGCGCCGACATCGTCATGTAGATCGAGGTGCCGTCGAGGTTGAAGGAGTAGCCGGTGGGCACGACGAGGCCGACGACCGGCTTCGGGCAGCCGATGCGCTCGAGCTTCTCCATGATCTTCGGCAACGCCGACTCGGATGAGGAGGTGCCCAGGACGATCAGGATCTCCTCACTGATGTACTTCAGGAACGGGAAGATGCTGAAGCCGACCGCGCGGGCGATGCCGCCCAGCACGACGAAGACGAACAGCAGACAGGTGACGTACATGCCGGCCATCAACTGGCCGAGCGACAGCAGGGAGCCGACGCCGTAGCGTCCGACGGTGAAGGCCATCGCTCCGAAGGCGCCGACCGGCGCCAGCCGCATGATGATGCCGACGATCGCGAACAGCGTCTTCCCTGTCTGATCGAGCAGCGCCACCAGCGGTGCGACCGTCTTGCCGAGCGACAGCGCGGCCAGGCCGAACAGGACGGAAAAGAGCAGCACCTGCAGGATTTCGCCTTTGCTGAAGGCGTCGAACACCGTCGTCGGGATGACGTTGAGGATGAAGTCGATCGTCGTCAGCCCCTTGGAAGCTGCGGTATAGGTCGCCACCGCCTTCATGTCGAGGGAGGCCGGGTCGATGGTCAGACCGCTGCCCGGCTGAAGGAGGTTGACCACGACCATGCCGATGACCAGCGCCAAGGTGGAGACCAACTCGAAGTAGAGCAGCGCGCGCAGGCCGATCCGGCCGACTTCGCGCATGGCGCCCATGTGCGCGATCCCGACCACCACCGTCGAGAACACGATCGGCGCAATCAGCATCTTCACGAGCTTGATGAAGCCGTCGCCGAGCGGCCGCATCGCCGCCCCTTTTTCCGGCGCCACGAACCCGAGGATGATCCCGGCGGCAATGCCGATCAGCACCTGGACGTAGAGGCTTTTGATCAGGACGCGGGTTCGCATGTCGATGCGGGAACAATATACTGAGCCGTGGACCTTCGCCAGCTCGAGATTCTGCAAGCGATTGCCGAGACCGGTTCCTTCACCGCCAGCGGGAAGAAGCTGCACGTCTCGCAGTCGGCCATCAGCCGCCAGATCCTTCTCCTCGAAGAGGAGCTCGGCGAGCCGCTGTTTCTCCGGGTCGGCCGCCAGGTGCGGATGACGCCTGCGGCCGAGAGCCTGGTTCAACTCGGCCAGCGCGTGTTCCTGGACGTCCGCGAGACAGTCGGGTCGATTACGGATCGGACCCGGGATCTCCGCGGGACGCTGCGGCTCTCCGGCGGGATGACGGTCTGCCTCTACGTGTTTCCGCCCCTGCTCAAACACCTTCGCCGAGTCCACCCGAATCTGGACGTCCGGCTGACCGTTGCGCTGGCCGGGAGGTCGGTGCAGGAGATTCGGGGCGGCCGGGTCGACGCCGGGCTGTTGACGCTGCCGGTCGAAGAGACCGATCTGGTCACCGTGCCGGCGCTGCGCGAGGAGCTGCTGCTGGTCACCGCGCCGACTCATCAGCTGGCGAAGCGCAAGAAAGTGCAGGCGCGCGAGCTCGCCGGGCTGCCGTTCGTCCTCTTCGAGGTCGGGTCGGCCACGCGCAAGGTGATCGACAACTTCTTCGCCTCGCAGAGCATCGAGCCGACCGTCGTCATGGACACTGAAAACGTCGAAATCATCAAGGCCATGGTCAAAACCGGGCTGGGGGTGGGCATCGTGCCTTACCAGGCGGTGGCGCGTGAGGTGAAGGCCGGACAGCTGTTTTGTGCCCGGATTGAAGGCCACGAGCTCGTCCGCGAGACCGGATGGGTGTATGCCAGGGCGAACCGGGTCCCGCGCATCGTCGACGAGCTGCTGCTGGCGTTCGACGCGGTGCGCGACAAGCTGCGGCTGGCGCCGCGGGGCCGGGCCGACGGGGTGATCGGATAACCCATCACCATTTCAGATGGGTTCTATCAGATCATTCTATTTTCGGGGTACGTCGGCGGTGCGTATCCTGTATCCCATGAGTCACGAACGCGAGCGCGTCATCTCCGTCACGCTGTCGGAATCGGAATGGCAGGCGTTCGTCGCCCGCCAGCCGCAGCCGGTGCTCTGGCTGCGCGAACTGATCCGCGCCGAGGCGGCCAGGGAACAGGCGCCGGAAGAGACGCAGCAGACGCAGAACGCGGCCTGACCGGTTAGGCGGGCGTCGCCTCCGGCAACACCATCTCGAAGACTGTACGACCCGGACGGCTGGTCACCGATATCGTGCCGCCGTGCCGCTCGACAATCGCCTTCACGATCGACAACCCCAGACCGCTTCCACCCCTGACGCCGACTCGAGACGCATCCGCTTTGTAGAAGCGGTCGAAGATGTAGGGCAGGTGTTGCGCCGCGATCCCGTCGGCGCCCTGGTCCTCGACCGACAGCGCGACGCCCCGGTCGACCGGCGCGGCGGTCAGCCGCAGCGTGCTGCCGCGCGGCGCGTAGCGCATGGCGTTGGCGGCGAGGTTCTGTAGCGCCTGCTCCAGCCGTCCGCGATCGCCAACGACGTGCTCCGCGCCCGGGGCAATGGCGGTCTGCATCGCGACGCCGGCCGACTGCGCCGCGCGCTCGTGCCGCGCGGTGACGCGGTCGAAGAGATCGGCCACCGGCACGGGCTCGACCTCCAGTGATCCGCCGCCGCCGTCCAGGCGCGCCAGATCGAGCAGCTCGCCGATCAACCGCTCGAGCCGGTTGGTTTCGTCGCTGATGATCGTCAGGTAGCGGCTGCGCGTGCCCTGGTCCAGCGTCAGCTCGGGCATTGTCAGGGTCTCGAGATAGCCGCGCATCGCGGTGACCGGCGTGGTCAGCTCGTGCGAGACGTCAGCGAGCAGCTGGCGGCGGACGCGATCGGATGCGGCGAGCGCGTCGGCGCGGGTCGAAAGGTCGGCGGCCATCGCATTGAAGGCGCTGGCGACGGCGGCGATCTCGTCGCCGCCGCGATCGGGCGCGCGCGCGGACAGATCGCCGGAGCCGAGCTTGCGCGCCGCCGTTTCGAGCGCTCGCAAGCGCCGCCGCGCCGGACCGAAAACCATCGCCGAGGTGAGCACCGCGCCGACAATCAGCACGCCGGCGGCGACCAGCGCGAGCATCGGCGCAAAGCGGCCGAGCAGGAAACCGAACGGCGCCTGCGGCGGCACCACGACGACGCCGGCGAGGCGGCCCGCGACCATGATTGGCGCCGGGCGGGCGAACCGGTCGCCGCCCCCGCGTCCGAGGAATCCTTGAAGGCCGCCACGGATCGCGCCCTCACGACCATCCGGTGGCACACCGAACATCGGCCGTTCGAAGCGTGGGCCGTCGGGGCGTGGTCCCTCGCGGGGTGCCTCGGGTCGGGGTCCCTCGAGTCGATCGCCGCGACGTCCCGGCGGCCGCTCGGTCCAGCGGAACAAGGCGGCCCGCGCCATGCCGAGGAGCGGCTCCGCGACCGTCTCACTGCCGCTGGTGATGACCTTGCCGTCGGTCAGCATCACGAAAAACGGATGCGTGTATTGGGCGTACTGATCGCGCACGTAGCGGGTGAGATCAGCCTGCGAATCCCGCTCGAGCACGCTCGCCAGGTCGAGCGCGACGGTCATACCCAACCGCGCCGGCGACTGTCCCGGCAACGATCGCCCCGACTGTGACACGACCCAGACGAATAAGATCGCCTGCACGATCAGCATCGCGGCGAGGAAGCCAACCACGCCGAGGGCGATTCGCCAATAGAGACTGCGGTACCAGGTCACTGGGAAGGGTTTAGAGCACTTTCCACAAAGGGAGCATTTCGAATTGGCGTATGCTCTCGGATCCCATGCGGAACGAGCTCTAAGGAGATCCTAATCCCCAACCACCAGTCCCTAGTCCTGCCTCCCTCCCTGTCACAGTCTTTTCACGAGCCCGCCGCGTGCCCGGTTCTGGATAATCGATCCATGCGAACCCTCCTCTCGACTGGCATTCTCGCGGCGGCGGTCGCGGTGCTGTCCATTCCGGTCGCGGCCCAGGAGAAGCCGTCCGCCACGGCGCCGTCGCTCGCCGGTGGCTGGACGCGCAACGCCGATCTGAGTGACGCGCCGGCGGCGCGCGGTCAACAGGGTGACGATGGCACTCCCCGTGGTGACGGCGGCGGTGGCTATGGCGGCGGCCGGCGTCGCGGCGGCGGAGGCTTCGGCGGCGGAGGCTTCGGCCGCGGTGGTGGCGGCGGCGGGCGCGGCGCTGGCGGCCCTGCGGCGAATCCGGACGAGGTCGCGCGGATGCGCGACGCGATGCGCGACATCACGAACCCGTCAGATCATCTGGTTATCACGCAGACGGAATCGATGGTGGTGTTGACGTCCGCCGACGGCCGCACGACGCGGCTCTCGCCCGACGGCAAGAAGATCAAGGACGAGAACACCAAGGTCGAGCGCAAGACCAAGTGGGACGGCGGCAAACTGGTGAGCGAGATCAACGGACTCGGTCCCGGCAAGATGACGCAGACCTTCGCGGTGGATCCGGAAGGAAAGCAGCTGCGCATGACCGTGGTCATGGAGGGCGGACGGTCGGGCCAGCCCCGCACAGTCACACAGGTTTACGATCTCGACGCGCGCTAATTCATCCTGCGGTCATTTGGCACTCTTCTTGGACCTCCGCCGAGACCATGGTGCTGACGACCGTGTTTCTCAGTCTTGCCCTTTCGGGCCTTGCCTTATCGGGCCCAGTCCAGCCGCTCCAGGCTGCATCCCCGGATCCTCAGGAGCAGCCAGCTGAGCCTCAGGAGCGGAAGACCGAGCCTCAGGAACAGAAGGGGTCTTCAGCGCAGAAAGCCGACGCCAAGGAGCCGCCGACGCCGGCGCATACGGGCATTCGTGCGCTATTTGGGGATCTCGGCGAGGACCTCAAGCACCTTCCGGAGATGCAGAACGTCTACATCGCCGCGGCCGGCGGTGGCCTCGCGCTGGCCGCGCACCCGGTGGATCAGTCGTTCAACTCCAAACTGCTGAGCCACTACGATGCGGTGAACACTGCGTTTGCGCCGGGAAAGTATCTCGGCAATACACCGGAACAAGTCGCCTTTTCGATCGGCACCTACGCCATCGGACGCCTACGTGACCAGCCGAAGGTCGCCCATCTCGGCATGGATCTCCTCCAGGCCCAAATCCTCAGCGAGATCCTGGTTGAGCCGCTCAAGTACACTGTGCGTCGCGAGCGTCCGGATGGCAGCAACCGGTTGTCGTTTCCATCCGGCCATTCGTCGGTGACCTTCGCCACCGCGACGGTGATCGAGCGCCATCTCGGCTGGCGAAAAGCTCTGTTCGGCTACGCGATCGCTTCCTACGTCGCGATCTCGCGGATCCACGACGACCAGCACTACTTGAGCGATGTGATTTTCGGCGCCGCGCTCGGCTCGATTGCCGGCCGCACCGTCGTGCACCATCCGGCCGATTACTGGGCGTTCACCCCGGTCGCGATGCCGGGGGGCGGCGTCGCGCTGATGGTGTCTCGCACGCGTTGGGGTCAGTAGGCGGGGATCCGTCCTAGGTTTCCGGATCGTCCTTGTCGAGCTCGTCCGACGGCTTGCTCGTCGCGACGTCGTCCATTTCCGGCAGTGCCTCGTCTGGCGCGTCCACATCATCGAGCGTGAACGAGCGTCCCGTGTTTTTCATCGGAATCGGGCCGCGAGGCTTGTCTTCGCCCTTCTTCTTTCCCTTGGCATTCCCGCCGCGCTGCGGCTTGGCGTCCGGTCCGAAGTTGCGGCTGCGTCCTGCGGCGCCCCCCGGCGCCGAACTGCCCCCGCCGTCGAAGGGACGAGGCGGACCGCCGAATCCTCCCGGGCGCGGAGCAAAGCCACCGCCGGCCGGTCGCGGCCCCGAGGAATAACCGCCGGGCCGCGGAGCGCCGGGTCCGCGATCTTCACGCGCACGCGCTTCGCTGACTGCGAGCGGCCGTCCGTTGTAAGGCTGACCGTTGAACTGCTTGATGGCCTGCTCGGCGTGCGCGCGGTCGATGAATTCCACGAACGCGAATCCGCGCGGACGACCCGTCTCACGGTCGACTGGCAGCACGACCTGTGAGGGCGGCGCGACCGCGCCGAAGTACGAGCGCAAGTCTGCTTCTGTGGTGCTGTAGGCGAGATTACCGACGAACAGACGGACGGCCAATCAACTGTCTCCTAATGTGGGACGTAGGGGCAAGGAAGCGCGGGGTGGCAGGGACACACGCAGGCAGCCGGTATCAGTCTGAAAAACCTTACCTGAACTCCCGTCATGGTGCAAGCGCGGAGGCCATAGTAAAGCCAACGCTCACGTTTAGCCAAGGGGGGCCTCGATCTGGCGCCGGCGCGCGAAAATCGAGGCCCGCGTGCCGCCGGCGGACACCGAAGCGCCGGCGGGGCCTGGTCCGCGAACAGCCCACTCGAGCCACCCCACCGCACACTGTCGGCGCGGCGGGACGCCGGGGTGCTCAGCGAAAAGCCCTGGCCGCGGCTGACGCCTCCGCGGCCGAGCGGCGGGGTCTAGGGCAACTGTTTGCGCAGCCGCCCCTCCTGCACCCGCAGCGCAGGCGTCAACTCAGGGCCGAAGTCCTCGAGCTCGTACATGGGACGGATTTCGATGTCGCTGTCGGAATTGTGCGGGTTGGGGCAGCGCTTGACCCACTCGACCGCCTCGTCCATCGACTTGACCCTCCAGACCCAATAGCCTGCGATCAGCTCCTTCGTTTCCGCGAACGGACCATCGACGACGGTGCGCTTCGTTCCGGAAAAATGCACCCGCTTGCCAAGCGAGCTGGCGCGCAGACCTTCCCCCGACAGCATGATGCCGGCCTCGAGCAACTGCTGGTTGAACTTGCCCATCTCCTCGAAGATCTTCGGATCCGGCGCCGCGCCCGATTCGGATTCTTGGCTCGCCTTGACCACCACCATCACTCTCATTGTCAGTGCCTCCTACCCGCTGGTCGAACGGGAGCGCCGCGGATCGACAAGGATTTGACCGTTTATGGATAGTACGATATCGTAATAAGTACGAGTGCGAGGTGCGCGATGCGAGGTGCGTGCGTGAACCCGGACGACGTCATGCTGACACGGGCGCTCGAGCGGTGCGAAGTGCCCAATGAAGGATTCTCCCACGCCTCGCACCTGCGTGTGGCATGGGTGTACCTCAACGAGTCGGCCTCACTGGATCAGGCGGTCGAGCGGATGGCGTCGACGCTGCGCCGCTTCGCGGCCTCGGTCGGCAAGGCAGA
>DATASG010000057.1:0-1988 GCA_036269295.1 Vicinamibacterales bacterium
GCGTGATCGCCGACGTTGTGCCCGCAGGTGTCGTTGATCTCCTTGAACCCATCGATGTCCATGACGATGATCGCGACCTCGCTCTTGAGCCGCTCCGCCCGCGCCAGCTCGCGCGACAGGTGCACGAACATCGAGCGGCGGTTGGGCAGTCCGGTCAGCGGGTCGGTCAGCGAGTCTTCCTGCGTCTGCTCGAACACAATCGAGTTGTGGATGACGGCCCCGGCCTGTTCCCCGATCCGCTCCAGCAGCCGGCGGTGATCCTCGGTGTAATGGTTGGCCTCGACGTGGTACAGCGCCAGGCAGCCGATGAAGGTGTCGTTGTAATGCAGCGGGCAGACGATCGCCGAGTTGAGCGTGATCTCGCCGGGGATCGCCGCGGCGTCAAAGGTCCCCCGCGGGTTGCCGTTGATCAAGGTGCGGCGGTTGCGCGCCACCCATCCGCACAGTCCATGCCCCATCTTCATCGTTGCGTTCAACAGCTTCGGCGCGTCGACGCCGGCGGCGAAGCGGCACTTCAGCGAGTCGCTGTCCTGCTGGTACAGGAACAGCGCGCAGCCCGACCACGAGACGATCTTCGAGAGCTTCGACGAGATCAACGCCATGGTGTCGGGCACGCCGAGGCTGGTGCCCATTGATTGCGCGATCTCGTAGAGTGCGTAGATCTCGCGGTGCGCCAGCGCGATGTTCTCGAAGGCGTTGCCGGTCGATGCCGGCACCAGGCCGACGGCGGTCGATCCCTGAAGCCCCGGCGTCGGCTCGGCCGGCGTCGCCTCCTGCTCGCCCGGTCCCAGCTCCGCGATCAGCGAAGGCAGCATCTCGATGAACATCGCCACCAGTTTCGGATCGAGCGCCCGCCCCGCCTCGTGCTTCAGCAGGCCAATCGCGCTCTCCTGGCCCAGTGCCTTGTGATAAGGGCGCTCGGTCGTCACCGCGTCGTAGTAGTCGACGATGGTCAGGATGCGTGCGCCGAGCGGAATGTCCGCGCCTGCCAGTCCCTGCGGATAGCCCTTGCCGTCCCACCGCTCGTGGTGGCTCATGATCAGCGGCGCAACCGGGTAAGGGAACGGCACCGCGGCGATGATCTCGGCGCCGACTTGCGGGTGGATCCGGATCTTCTGAAACTCTTCCTGCGTCAGCGGTCCCGGCTTCGAGAGGATGTGCTCCGGCACGGCCAGCTTGCCGATGTCGTGCAGCAGCGCCGCCGTCTTGATGCCCTGAATCTCGGGCTCCGGCAGCTTCAGCTTGTTCGCCAACCCGGTGGCGTACACCTGCGCGCGCCGGATGTGCATCTGCGTCGTCTGGTCCTTGGCGTCAATCGCGCGCGCGAGCGCTTCAATGGTCGCCAGGTGGAGGTCCGACGTCTGCAGCACATGGCGCTGCTCGTCGTCGATGCGCCCCATGTAGACCTTGTAGGTGCGGTAGGTCAGGTAGAGCGGCGCGAAGGTAAGCGGCGCAACCCAGTAGCCGGCGTGGGTAACGAACGCGGCCGCCAGCGCCGCGCTGCCGGCGCCGACGAAATAGCTCGGCGCGCTCCACAGGAAGTTGTTGTGCCAGGTGCTGACGATGGGTGTGCCGGTCGAGAGCGCGATCGCGGTCGCGACCAGCCCCGTGTTCAGCAGGAAGTACACCGTCGCCGCACCGACCAGCGGGCGGGCGATCGCCGTCACCGCCATCGACGAACCGCCGCCGCCAAGCAGGTGGAAGGCCAGGCCGGATGCCTGCACCGTAATGACCAGCGACGCCACCGAGAACAGCGTGCGGTAGATCGGATTGCGCTCCTTGATGTTGAGGTGACACTGGCTGAAGGCGCTCCCGGCCGCGACCAGCATCGTCTCGTGCGGCCCAAGCAGCAGGAGCGACGCGAAGTCCACCGCGTACGACACCGACATCGTCGAGCCGCTCGTCGTCAGCGGCAGGTGAACCTTGAGCGCCGCCGTCATCGACGAGAGGATGAGGAGAGCGATGAACAGCACCGGCTGGGCGAAGGT
>DATASG010000058.1:0-5589 GCA_036269295.1 Vicinamibacterales bacterium
GTTGCAGAAAAACGCGCGCGGCAGCCCCGACAGGTTCGCGAGCCGCTCGGCCAGCTGTCCCTGCAGTGGGTGATAGAACAGGTTCGAGGTGTGGATCAGCGTCTCGGTCTGTTCCGCGACCGCGCGGGCGAGCCCGGGGTGGGCGTGCCCGAGTGCCGCCACGCCGATGCCGGAGAGGAGGTCGTAGTACTCCCGCCCCTCGGCGTCGAACAGACGGACGCCCTGGCCGCGCACGAAGGTGACCGGCTGGCGCCGATAGGTTTGCAACACATGGCGCGCCTCGCGCGCGACAACGTCGTCCATCACCACTGCAGTCATGCCGTTACCATCCTCGCTAGTCGCGTCGCGGATGCGGGGGCGCTGTTGGCCGCCGCGCCTTCGAGCGCCGTCCGATCCCGCCCGTCCACAATCACCACGTCGTCGACACCGCCGGCGAGCGCGTGCTCGCACGCGCGCAGCTTGGCGATCATTCCCGCGGTCGCGGTGCCCTCGTCCACCAGCCGGGTGACAGCATCCCCGCCGAGCCGTGGCAGCGTGGCGCCATCCGCGTCCAATACGCCTGGCGTGGTGCCGGCGATGACCAGGCGTCGTGCCCCGAGGCGTGCCGCCAGATGTGCGGCCAACGTGTCGGCGTTCACGTTGAAGAGCCGTCCGTCGCGTCCGAGGCCGATGCAGGCGATGACCGGCACGAAGCGGCCGGCGGTCAAAGTATGCAGCAGCTGCATATCGGCGTCCCGGTCGGGGACGCCGACGCAACCGAGATCCACCACGCCGCCGTCCACCGTCCGGTGGGGCGGGGCGGGCACCGACAGACCGCAAGACCCATCCGCGCCGGTGAGCCCCACCGCCGGCACGCCCGCGGTGTTGAGCGCCGCCACGAAGCGGGTGTTGACCGCCCCGGCCAGGACCGAGACGACGACGTCGAGCGTCGCTTCGTCGGTGATCCGCAGCCCTTCGACCTGTCGCTTCTCTATGCCGGCCGACTTCAGCGCGGCGTCAATCTCCTTGCCGCCGCCGTGAACGACGACGAGCGGTGGGCCGGCCGCCACGATCGCCGACAGACCGGCGACCACGGTGGACAGGTGCCCACGATCCTCGATCAGCTCGCCGCCGAACTTGATGACGAGGGGTCGGGTCATTCGGGGTTCTGAATACATGCCAAGGACACGAACTGAATCCAGGCCAAGGACACAAAGGGTACAAAGGACACCAAGGGCATAACGGGCACCGGAACCACGATGAGCGAGCGGGCTGTCATAGCAACCCCGTCCGCTCGTCCAAGCCGAGCATGACGTTCATGTTCTGCACCGCCTGCCCCGAGGCGCCCTTCAGCAGGTTGTCGATCACCGAAACCAGGATGGCGCGGCCCGATGGATCGACGCGCCAGCCGATGTCGCAGAAGTTGGTATGCGCCACGTGCTTGATCTCAGGCAGCGATGAGCCGACCAGACGCACGAACGTCGCGCCTCTGTACGCCTGCTCAAGGACGTCGCCGAGCGCCTCCTCGGTAGTGCCCGGCGCAACGCGCAGGTAAATGGTCGCCAGAATGCCACGATCGAGCGGCAGCAGGTGCGGGGTGAAGGTCACCATCCGTCCGGCGCCTTGTTCTATTTCGGCGCCGTGGCGATGGCTGAACACCCCGTAGGCGGCCATGCTGCCGTGAATCTCCGAGAAGTGCGTCCGCTCGGACGGCGTCTTGCCGGCTCCCGACACGCCGGACTTGGCGTCGACAATCACGTCGGTGTCCGGCAACAGCAGTCCGGCTTCGACGAGCGGCGCGATGGCCAGCAGCGTCGCGGTCGGATAGCAGCCAGGATTGGCGACCAGCTGTGCGCGTGCGATCGCGCCCCGCTCGCGCTCGGTGAGCCCGTAGGCGAGCCCGGACGGGATGCGATGCGTCTCCGGATACCAGGCGGCGCGCGACGCCTCGTCACGCAGCCGGAACGCGCCGGAGAGATCGATGACGCGGACGCCGGCATCGACCAGCGCCGGTGCGATCTCGGCGGCCGCCGAATCGGGCAGCGCCAGGAACACGAGGTCGGCTTCGCTCGCCAGCGCCTCGGACGAGAGCGGCACGATGGTGCCGTTCCAGAGGCGGGTGAGCGCGGGCAGCCGCCGGGACGAGGCCGCGGTCTGACCCGACGACATCGCCGCGGTCAGCGCCACCGCCGGATGCCGCGAGAGCAGACGCAGCAGTTCCTGGCCGGTGAAGCCGGTGGCGCCGGCGACCGCGACCCGCGCCAGCGGCGCGCTCTCGGCGGCGGGGACTGCACTGGACTGCACAACTGTATGCATCAGAAAGAATAGTTATACACATCCGATGTGTTCGGATCAACAAAAATCGATGTATACTCATGCTTCGTCCGTCATGAAAACGCGCCGCCAAGCCATCATCCTCGAGCTGATCGATCGCGAAGGGCTCCACAGCCAGGAGCTGCTGCGCCGCCGGCTCCGTCAGCGCGGCTTCGAAGCCACGCAGGCGACGATCTCGCGCGACATCGCCGATCTCGGTCTGGTCAAGCGCGCCGGCGACGGCGCCTACCAGCGCGCCGGCGCCGACGCCACCAACCCCGAGACGGCGCTCTCCGCGCTCGAGCGCGCGGCGGCGGAGTTCGTCCGCAACATCGAGCGCGTCCAGCAACTGGTCGTCATCCGTACCGGCCGCGGCCAGGCGCAGGCGCTGGCCGAGGTACTGGACGGCGCCCGACTGCCCGACGCGGTCGGCACCATCGCCGGCGACGACACCATTCTCGTGATCGCGCGCGGGGCGCGGGCCGCCGCGGCGCTGGTCAAGCGGCTCAAGGGGTTCGCGGCCGAATGACGCCGGCCTCCTCGCCGAGCGCTACGGCTGGCAGGCGCATTGTTCTCGCCTATTCCGGCGGGCTCGAAACCTCGATCGCCATTCCGTGGCTCGCCGAGCAGCAGCGGGCCGAAATCATCGCGGTCACCATCGACCTCGGACAGGGCAAGGAAGCGCTCGAGGAGATTCGCGATCGTGCCCTCGCCACCGGGGCGCTGCGCGCCCATGTCGTCGACGTCCGCGACGCCTTCGCCCGCGACTACATCGTGCGCGCGTTGAAGGCCGGCATCCTCGGCGCGCTGACGCCGGTCGCCGCCTCGCTCGCGCACCCGCTGATCGCGCGGACCCTGGTCGAGATCGCAAACATCGAGCAGGCGACGACCGTGGCCCACGGCGATCCCGCCGGCGCCGGGTCGCCGCTCGACCGCACCGTCCGCGCCCTCGACCCGACGATGACCGTGCTGGCGCCGGCGGGCGAGTGGGGCATGGCGCTCGACCGGCAGCTTGGGTACGCGCAGGAGCGCAACGTGACGCTCCCGGTGGCGTTCAGCGGCCTCGGCGACCGCGCCTCGGCGCCCCGGGCGGCCGCCTCGAAGTCGGGCGAGCCGGCGTCGCTGGACATCGCGTTCGAGCGCGGCGCGCCTGTCGGCGTCAACGGCGTCACCATGCCGCTGCTGGACCTCCTCGGCAGCCTCGGGATCATCGCCGGCGCGCACGGCGTCGCCAGCCTGGCGGCCCTACACACGTCGCACGACGCGCTCGAGAAGGCGGCGGTGGCCAAGCCGGGCAAGTTCTCGTCGCCGCGGATTGCGCAGGACTACCTGCGGGTGTTGCGTTCCGGCGCCTGGTTCACGCCAGAGCGCGAGGCGCTGGACATGGATGCCGATGCCGTCCAGCAACAGGTGTCCGGCATCGTGCGCCTGAGGCTGTTCGATGGCGACTGCGGCGTCGCCGACGTCCGGGTCACGCCCGCCCCCAAGACGATCGCCCTCGCTAGAGCGCACGACTGAGCCCCAACGAACAGTGCCTTCAACAAGAGACAAAGAGATTATCAACAGGAGACAAGGAGATCAAGAGATCCCGTGACTAATCTATGGTCCGGCCGCTTCGATACGGCCCCCGACGCCGCCGCCTTCGAGTTCGGCGCCTCCTTTCGCTTCGATCGCCGACTGTTCGAAGACGACGTCACCGGGAGCATCGCGTGGGGGCGGGCGCTGAAGAACGCCGGCGTCCTGAGCGCCGTCGACGCGGACGAAATCGAGCGGACCCTGACATTGCTCCTGGATGAGGGGCGTGCGAACCCGGCGTTCGTCTCGGGCAACGACGAGGACGTGCACAGCTTCGTGGAGCGCCAACTGATCGAACGGGTCGGCGACGCCGGCCGCCGCCTGCACACCGGCCGGTCGCGAAACGAACAAGTCTCGCTCGATCTGCGGCTCTACCTGCGTCGCCGGATTCCGGTGCTGCAGCGCGCCGTCGCGGCCGTGGTCGACGCGCTCGCGGCGCAGGCGACATCGGCCGGTGACGCGCTGATGCCGTCCTTCACCCATTTCCGGCCAGCGCAGCCGGTTCTGGTTGCGCATTTCTTTCTGTCGCACGCTGCGCCGCTGCGCCGCGATTTCGCGCGGTTGTCGGGCGCGCGAGACGAGGCCGACGCGCTGCCACTCGGCAGTGGCGCCATCGCCGGCACCGCTTACGCCGTCGATGTCCATGCCCTCGCCAGGGACCTCGGCTTCTCCCGCGTCGTGGACAACAGCATGGACGCCTCGTCCGATCGCGATTTCGCCGCAACCTTCCTCTACGCGTGTGCGATGACGATGGTGCACTTGAGCCGGCTGGCGGAGGACCTGATCATCCTGTGCGGCGACGAGCACCGGTTCTTCGAGCTGTCCGACGCGCTCAGCACGGGCAGCAGCATGATGCCGCAGAAGAAGAACCCCGATCCGTTGGAGCTGGTGCGCGGCAAATCGGGCCGCGCGATCGGTCATCTGGTGGGCATGCTGACGACGATCAAGGGGTTGCCGACCGGCTACAACAAGGATCTGCAGGAAGACAAGGAGGCCGTGTTCGGCGCCGAGGACACGCTGACCGGCTGCCTCGCGGTCGTGAAATCGGTCGGCGGCGGCCTGACGCTCAACCGCGCGCGAGCCGCGGCGGCGGCGTCCGGGATGATGCTGGCGACAGACGTGGCGGACTACCTGGTAGGCAAGGGCATGCCGTTCCGCCGCGCGCACGAGGTGGTCGGGGCGCTGGTCCGCAAGTTGATCGCCGAAGAGCGCGATTTCGAGACACTGTCGCTCGAGGAGTGGCGCGCGGCGAGCGAGCTTTGCGAGGCTGACGTGATCGCCCGGATCACGCCGGCGGTGTCGGTGCGGGCCAAACGGACCCCCCAATCCACGGCGCCCGAAGCCGTCCGCGCCCGGCTGGGGGAAGTCCGGCGGTGGCTGGACGGCCTCGCTGACCTCTGCTAAGATGGGCCGCCTTTCGCATTTCATTCCCTGCCAGCGGTATCTTCGGGAGCGTTGATAGTGCAACAGCGCCAGCTTCGGCTTGGTGACATCCTGGACGACTATTGCCCGCGTGAGCGGCGCGTGACGAACCACGCCATCGTGGCGATGATCGGCGACGCCGTGAAACAGGTCCGCTGCACGACATGCGACGCCGATCATGATTTCAAACACGCGAAGGTGCCGCGCCAGCGGCGCAAGACCGAGACGCCCGCCGCGCTGTATGCCCAGGTCCTGGCGACCGGTCCGAAGCGCGTCACGCACGACGCGCCACCGGCCAAT
>DATASG010000059.1:0-6044 GCA_036269295.1 Vicinamibacterales bacterium
CGCGGCGCTGACGTGGACGCGGGCGCCGACCTGCGCGCACGAGCCGACCAGCGCGTGCGAGTCGATCATCGAGCCCTCGCCGACATAAGCGCCGATGTTCACGTACATCGGCGGCATGCAGATCACGCCGGGCGCCAGGTAAGCGCCATCGCGAATCGCTGAGCCGCCCGGCACGATGCGAACACCAGCGGCGAGCCCCGGCTTCTTCAGCGGCAGGGTGTCCTTGTCGTATAACGGCAGCTTGCCGTGGTCCATCGAGGCGTCGACCATCTCGCCGAACTTGAAGCCGAGCAGGATTCCCTGCTTGACCCACAGATTCACGCGCCAGCCGAGCGGGTTCGACGCGTCGGGCTCAGCCGCGCGCACCCGGCCCGACGACAGCGCGTCGCGCAACTGCGCGAACACGACCCGCGCCCGGTCGCGATCAGCCGCCGCGCCCGCGGCGACGAGCTCCTTGATATCCGATTCGAGCATCTTGTCCTAACGACCAACGACTACATTGAGCAGCCCAAGCTCCTTGAGCACGCTGGCGATCTTGTCCTTCGACGCCGTCGTCGGCGAGACCATCGGGAGACGGAAGGTTTCCTCGACCAGCCCCATCGCGGCCATCGCCGCCTTCACGGGCTGTGGGTTCGACTCGACGAAGTTGACCAACAGCAGCGGCAGGATCCGTGCGTAGACCGCGCGCGCCGCGGCGAAGTCGTTGCGTTCGGCCGCCTCCACCATCTTCACCATCTCGGCCGGGATCTCGTTGCCGGCGACCGAAATGATCCCGTGGCCGCCCACCGCCATCAGCGGCAGCGTCAGCGCATCGTCTCCTGAGAGCACCAGGAAGCCGGATGGCACGGCGCGGATGATCTCGCACATCTGGGTCACGTTGCCAGACGCTTCCTTGACGCCGACGATATTCGGGATCTGCGCGAGGCGCACCAGCGTGGACGGCTCGACGTTGACGCCGGTGCGGCCCGGCACGTTATAGACAATGATCGGGAGCGGGGTGCTCTCCGCGAACGCGCGGTAGTGCTGGTACAGCCCTTCCTGCGTCGGCTTGTTGTAGTACGGGGTGACGGAGAGGAAGCCCGAGACGCCGCGGCGGGCCATCTCTCCGGCAGCCTCGATCAGCTCCCTGGTGTCGTAGCCGCCGGCTCCGGCAAGGACCGGCGCGCGACCCTTCGACTCCTCGACCACGATCTCGATGATGCGCAGCCTCTCGGCGGCGGTCAGCGTCGGGTTCTCACCGGTCGTGCCGCACGGGCAGAGAAAGTGAATCCCGGCATCGACCTGACGGCGCGCGAGGCGCCGCACCGCCGCTTCGTCGACGTCGCCGCTGTTGGTGAACGGCGTGACGAGTGCGGTTCCTACTCCAGTAAACGGTGTTCTCATACAACTCTCCGGCAGGCTTGACCTGCACTACACCTACCTGACCTACCTGACCTACCCGACCTATTTACCTGCTCTCGGCAATCCCGAGCACATCCTTCATCGTGAACCAGCCGTGTTTGCCGTGAACCCAGCGCGCGGCGGCCAGCGCGCCGCGCGCGAACGCCGTACGATCGCGCGCGGTATGGGTGAGGGTGATCGTTTCCGCCGGGCCGTCGAACCCGATCGTGTGCGTGCCGGGGATGAAGCCGGCGCGCGTTGAGCTGACGTCGATCGGCCGCGGAAACCCGGCCTGCGCCATCGTTCGTGTCAGCGACAGCGCGGTGCCGGAGGGCGCGTCCTTCTTCGCCGAATGGTGCGCCTCGTGAATGAACGACGCAAAGTCCGTCTGCGGCGCGAACAGCTTCGCGGCGTGTGCCGCCAGAGCCTCGAACAGGACGACACCGGTCGAGAAGTTCGGCGCGACCACGATGCCGACACCGGTGCTGGCCGCCACCGCACGGAGCTCCGGCTCGCGCGCGCCCCAGCCGGTGGTGCCGATGACCAGGTTGATGCCGCGTCCGGCGAGGACAGTCGCGTTGGTCACGACCGAATCCGGGGTTGAGAAATCGATCGCCACGTCGACCCCGTCCCATTGCGCCGCGTCGGGGCCGCCGCCATGCAGCGGTGACATCGGGTCGATCACACCGGCGACCTCGCCGCCATACTGCGGAGCCAGCGTTCCAACCAGTTGTCCCATTTTCCCGTGGCCGACCAGGAGTAACTTCATGCCCGGGTTCCCGATTGCCTCAAAAAAACGTTTCGTGGAGACGCATCATCGCATGCGGGACGTCCGCATCGCGCAGCACAAAGGTAACATTCCGGCGCGGACCGGCCTGCGAGACCAGGCGCAGCGGAATCCGCTCCAGAGATGTCACCGCCCGGCCGAACAGCGTCGAATCCGAACGAAGATTCTCGCCGACGACGCAGATAATCGCCATCTCGCGCTCGCAGCTCGCCTCAGAGAAATTGTGGAGGTTGTCGAGGATGGCCTCGAGCCGCCGCGTGTCATCAACGGTCACCGACACGCTGACCTCGGAGGTGGTGACCACGTCCACGGCGGTCTTGAACCGCTCGAACACCTCGAACAGCCGGCGCAGAAAGCCGTGCGCCATCAGCATGCGCGTCGAGGTGATGTCGATGACCGTCACATCGCGCTTGCACGCCAGCGCCGTCAACCGGCCGCCGGCGTGGCGGGCCTCAGCGGTGATCAGCGTCCCGGTGTTCTCGGGGCGCCGTGAGTTGAGGATTCGGACCGGAATGTTCTTCGCCACCGCCGGCAGGATCGTGCTCGGGTGCAGCACCTTGGCGCCGAAGTAGGCCAGCTCGGAGGCCTCGTTGAAGGTCAGCTGCGGCACCAGATGCGGCTGCGGCACGATCCGGGGATCTGCCGTCAGCATGCCGTCGACGTCGGTCCAGATTTGGATCTCGTCGACGTCGAGGCACGATCCGAATATCGCCGCCGAGTAGTCCGAGCCGCCACGGCCGAGCGTCGAGGTGATCCCGTTCCCGGTCGATCCGATGAAGCCGCCCAGCACAACGACCTTGCCCTCGGCCAGCAGCGGTGCGACCCGCTCACGCGTGCGGTCGCAGGTGTCCATCATATCGGGCGCGGCCGCGCCGTGTTCGGCATCCGTGATCAGCACGGTGCGCGCGTCGACCCAGCTGCTGGCGATGCCGTGGTCGCCGAACGCCGCCGCGACGATGCGGCTGCTGAGGACCTCGCCGACGGCGTGGACGGCGTCGCGCGATCGCGACGACACTTCGCGCAGCACCGAGAGCGCATGGACCAGGCCGTTGAGCTCCTCGATTTCGCGACGCACGTCGGCCAGCGCGATCGCGCGGCTCGTGCTCGTCACCGCGGCGGCAACCGACAAGTGCCGATCGAGGAGCGACTGCACCTCCGCGGCCGCCTTGTCCGACGCGCCGTCTTCCGCGAGCTGCGCGATCGCCACCAGCCTGTCGGTGACGCCAGATAGCGCCGACACCACCACGACCGGCGCACTGTTCGTCTTCGCCTGCTGCTGACGCACAATGCCGATGAGACGGTTGATCGCGTCGGGATCCGCCACCGAGGTGCCGCCGAATTTCATCACCACGCTCACGACGGCATCTCCTGGACTGGCGGGTCAGGTGAGTCAGGCGATCTCATAACAGACCTTCCCGGTGCATCAGCTCCGCGTTCAGGATCGCGGCGCCGGCCGCGCCGCGGATCGTGTTGTGGCCGAGCGCGACGAACTTGTAGTCGAGCACCGGACAACGGCGCAGCCGGCCGATGGTGACGGTCATGCCGCCGTCGCGGTTGGCGTCGAGCGCAGGCTGCGGCCGGTTCGGCTCAGTGAGGTAGACAATCGGTTGCGGCGGCGCCGACGGCAACTCCAGCTCCTGCGGCCGGCCGCGGAACGTGTTCCACGCGGCGATCACGGCAGCGGGATCCGGCCGCTGCTCGAGCGCCACGGCAATCGAGCCGGTGTGGCCGTTGTGGACCGGCACCCGCGTGACGGCGGCGCTCACGGTCACCGGATGACTCTCGACCGCGCCGTTCTTCAGCGCGCCGAGAATCTTGTTCGACTCGGTCTCGATCTTTTCTTCCTCGCCGCCGCCGATGAACGGGATCACGTTGGCCAGAATGTCCCACGACGGCACGCCGGGATAGCCAGCGCCCGAGATCGCCTGGAGCGTGGTGATCATCGATGTCTTCAGGCCGAACTGTCGGAGCGGCGCCAGCGCCATCGCGTAGACGACGACGACGCAGTTGGGGTTGGTCACGATGCGCCCTTTCCAGCCACGCGCCTCCTGTTTCGCCAGCAGCCCGAGGTGATCGGCGTTCACTTCCGGAATCAGCAACGGCACGTCCGCTTCCATCCGGTAGTTGCGCGAGTTGCTGACGATGAGGTGGCCTGCCTGCGCAAAGGCGCCCTCGATCTCACCCGCGACCGAGGAGTCCAGCCCAGAGAACACCAGCTTGGGGGCTCGGCCGGCCGAGGCCGCCGCGTTGTCCACCGTCAGGCTGGCGACCTCCGCGGACAGCGGGCTGGGCAGACGCCAGGCCGCCGCCTCTCGAAACGCCTTACCCGCGGAGCGCTCGCTGGCGCCGAGCCAGGTGACGGTGAACCACGGATGCTGCGCCAGCAACGCTATGAACTGTTGGCCGACCATACCTGTCGCGCCGAGTATCCCGACTTCGATCGCCATCGTCTTCCTGTCCTTCACACCTGGTGAGTTTCGTGAGTGTCGTGATCCAAAAAAAAAGCCGACGCGGTTTTTGGCCGGTCGGCAGCAGGTCACTCGATTGAAAAAAGTATTCAGCTCTCGAGCACACACACTCCGACACGGCCGGCCCGCTTATGACCGAGACGCTTTCGAATGTCGAAGGTGAAGCGCATGAGACATGCAGTATAGCATGAAGGACGGATGCTTCAAGTTCTCTTCCATGCCTGGGAGCGCAGGCTCGCCTCGGTCACCAAGGATCGCGTGATCCGTCCGTTCGAATGGGGGCTCGACTGGATTCCCGACAACGATCACGCCGTTGGCGCAGCGGCAACGGAGGTGATCGATCAGTACGTGTCGCGGGTGATGGCGGATACGGACGCCTTCTTCACGCCGCCGCCGACGGCGGACTACACGGTGACACCAGCGGCTGACGGTGAGCTGCTGACATTCCCCAGCGCGCTCACCACGCCTCACGAGTCGAACAACACGGTGCGGTGCCGATATTTTCCGGCGCGCACGCGGGACCGCCTCGGGGCCGTGCCTGCCTCCCGCGCCGCGGTCCTCGTCATGCCGCAGTGGAATTCGGACGCGGGCGGTCACGTTGGCCTGTGCAAGCTGCTCGCGTGGAACGGCATGAGCGCGCTTCGCCTCAGCCTGCCGTATCACGATCAACGGATGCCGCCCGAGCTCCACCGCGCCGACTACATCGTCAGCGCGAACGTGATGCGGACGCTGCAGGTGTGCCGGCAGGCGGTGCTCGACGCAAGGCGAGCGATTGCGTGGCTGAAGCTCCAGGGCTACGAGCGCATCGGGATCCTCGGCACCAGCCTGGGGTCGTGCCTGGCCTTGCTGACCACCGCGCACGAGCCGCTGATTGAGGCCGAAGCGCTGAACCACATCTCGCCGTATTTCGCCGACGTCGTCTGGCGGGGCCTGTCGACCGCGCACGTGCGGGAGGGACTGAGCGGCCACGTCGAGCTCGATTTGTTGCGGTCGATCTGGCAGCCGATCAGCCCGCGCGGCTATCTCGAGCGCTTGCGCAACCGTAAGACGCTGCTCGTCTACGCGCGCTACGACCTGACGTTTCCGGTCGATCTCTCCGAGGACCTGGTGCGCGCCTTCAAGGATCTCGACATCCCGCACGAGGTCGCCGTCTTGCGCTGCGGCCACTACAGCACGGGGAAGGCGCCGTTCAAATTCGTCGATGGGTACATTCTCACGAGGTTTCTCAAGAAAGAGCTGGTTCGAGAGCCCTAGAACTCTCGAACCTCAGAACCCTACAGGTATTTGAGCAATCCCCCGAACGCCTGCAGCAGGACATCCGCGAGGCTGCGGACGAGCGGCGAGATGTCGCCTTCGTTGACCGCGGTGGCGACCGTGACCGGATTGGTGACGAACAGCCAGATCGTCGC
>DATASG010000060.1:0-3663 GCA_036269295.1 Vicinamibacterales bacterium
AGACGGCGCACGGCACGCGAGCGGCGGTACCGTTGCTGCGACCGAGAATCACCGCCGAGGCGCGGGTTGTTGCCAACTGCGACAGATAGCGCGCATTCGACACGAACGTCAGATCGCCTGGACCTGCCTTGTGAACGGCGGCAACGCGAACAATATCCACGTCGCTGTCGCCCTCGAGGCGGCACTGCAAACGATCCGCGATGTCCCGTAGTTTCAAGGTGTTAGCGAGTATATATCAATCGACTACGGCTTCCTGACCTTCTGGACCGGGCGAGCGCCGTCCAGCTTCACGACGGGGCGGCCCGCCTCGGCCCAGGCGCCGATGATGACACTGGCGGTCGCGGTGATCGCCTCCGACAGGCGCCGCTCGAGGATCGGCTTCACGCGGATGAAGAACCTCTCGTAGTAGTCGTCGTCGTAGGCGTCCTTGCCCGCCACCGCTTCGGTGTCCGCCTTGAGGATCGGATCGACCAGCAAGTAACTCTCGAGCAGGGCGTCGAACGCGGTGTCGCGCGGGTTGGTCATCGGCATGGGTGCGGCCGGCGTGAGCGCGAGGCGCGATTCGAAGCGCTCGATGAGATCGCGCTCGAAGCGTGAGTGGATTCCGTCGTTGCCGGTGAGGGCGCCATCGTAGTTGTTGCTGGCATGGAACGGCTGGTGCGCGTCCTGGAGGTAATGCGACGCGACCGCCGAGAACAGGATGACGTCGCCTGGCGCGTACTGGCCGTCGCGCTTGAACCCTGCGAACGCGCGGCGCAGGTTGCCGAACTCCTCCGCTTCGCGCCACGGCAGGCGGCCGATGCGGTTCAGCAGCGCGGCGCCGAACTTCTCCAGCGCGGCGCCGTACTCCCGCGGCAGCTCACGAAACGGGTAGTCGCCGAGCTCCTTCATGCCCAAGTCGAGGAAGTGATTCGGATCGTCCTCCCATCCGACGTTGCGCCACACGTCGGGATCAGTGACGCGGACGAGCGCCTCCTCGCGATAACGCTCGAACAGCGGCTTCAGCTCCGGCGGCAGCAGCTCGATGGCACGGGCCATGATGAGCCTGTGTCCCGCGAAGCCCCACGCCGACGCGGGCGCTGGCACCAGCGACGCGGCCACGATCGCGGCGGCAACGAAGAGCTGTTTTCGCATGCTGGTATATTACGGCACTTGGACAACCTGACTCATTCGCTGTTCGGCGCCACGCTCGGGCGCACGGCGTTGTCGCGCGCCGGCCGCGGCACTACGATCGCGCTGATCGTCGCCTCCAACGCCCCGGACATCGACATCGTCGCTACCGCCGGCGGGGCAACAAAATATCTCCAGTGGCATCGCGGCATGACCCACGGCCCGATCGGCATCGTCGGCCTCAGCGTGGTCACCGCGGGCCTGGTGTGGATCGGGCGGCGCTTCTACGACCAGCGATCGCCGCCGTCGAAGGCTGCGCGAGGGGCCGGTTCGGAACCGCGGGCGGAGTCGAACGCGTCGTTCGGCATGCTGCTGGGGGTCTCCGCCGTCGGCGTGCTGCTGCACGTGCTGATGGATCTGCCGACCTCATACGGCACGCGGCTGCTGAGCCCGTTCGACTGGCATTGGTTCGCGGTCGACTGGATGCCGATCGTCGACATCTATCTCCTGATGGCGCTGACCATCGGCCTGGTCGGCCGATCGACGCCGGCGCAGCGCCGCGCGAGGGCGGCGTTGGTCATGCTGCTGATGGCGACGAACTACGGCGTCCGTGCGGCCGCGCACCATCGAGCGCTGGCGATCGCGCCGCGGCTGTTCGGCCCGACGCTGCCGCAGCCGTGCGATCCGCCCGCGACCTCGACGCCAATCGTCGACTCGTGGCCGCGCGGAGCGCCGCCGTCGAACCCACCGCCGGGCAAACGCTGCCTCGTCGAGATGATCGCCATGCCCTCGTTCACGTCACCGTTCTCGTGGCGCATCATCGCGCAGATGTCGAACGCCTACGAAATCAAGGATATCGATCTGCTCGATGCGCGCTACCGCGATCCGGACGGTGAATCGGGCGCGCCGTGGCGGACGACGATCCGGTATCCGAACGTGTGGACGCCGACGGTTCAGCACGCGTCGACCACGCGTCTCGGACAGGTCTATCTCGGATTCTCCCGCATGCCGGCGGCGCGGGCCGCGGTCGACACGAACGGCGTCACGACCGTGCGCTGGACGGACATGCGGTTTGTGGGAGGACTGCCCGGCCTGGATCAGCGCGCGTCGCGAGCGGTGCCGTTCACCGCCACCATTCGCGTCGGTGCGGACGGACAGATCCTCGACCAGGCGCTTGGACGGTAGGAGGGCTGGAATCCCGCCTATCGCGCCCGTCCCGCCGATCTGTCCTCTGCAAACACTTCGGCCTCGAACCGCCAGACCTTGGCGCCGTGCTGCCAGGCGTCGCGCGGGAGGCGGGCTTTCTCGCAGGTGTGGGCGAGAAACGCTTCGGCGTCCCAGCGCCACTCGGTCGCGACCTGCGGCAGCAGCAACCCGCGCTGCCATCCGCGCTCCACGACCAGGCCGTGACGGCCGACGCTGACGTCCTGGGCCCCGCCGACCGGCTCGAGCGGGCCGAGCAACGAGATCTCGATGTCGATCGCGTCGAGCTCGTCGGCGGTGATGGCCGGGAAGCGAGGGTCGGTGCTGCACGCGGCGACGGCGCAGCGGGGCACGACAACCCCGATCGGCTCGGTCGGCTCGATGTGACCGATGCAGCCGCGCAAGTCGCCGCGCTTGTGCAGCGTCACGAACGCGCCACCCGGGCGGGCGAGAAATGCTGACTGCAAATTGCTGATTGCTGATTGGGTGCTCATTGCCGATTGGGATTGGGATCGGCGATTGAGGTGCGCGGCGATGGCCTCGCGGGCGAGCCGCAGCAGGAGCCGGCGATCGTGTTCGCTCGTCATAAGAAGGAACCGCGATCTCCGCGGTTGAACGTCCCAAAGGCCGCGGCCAGGTAGCCGACGACCGAGGATTTGTCGCCCGACACGTCACCGGAGTCGGCGTAGTCCAGGATCACCGCCTCTCGCGCGCCGGAAGCGCGGGCGGCGCGCATCACCGCGACCGTCGGTCCGCCGCCGCAGGCGTGCTCGGGCGTCGCATCGAGCGCGGCCTGCAGACCGTCCGCGTCAAAGCGCGCGACACAGTCGATGACCACGCGATCGAGAGCGGACGCGGCCGCGGCGGCGTGGTAGTGGGAGAGATCGGTGCTGGCAATCAGCAGGGCCCTGCGTCCGCGGAGCGCGACGGTCAGCGCGTCGCCGAGCGCCGCCGCGGTGGCAGCCGTCTGCTCGCCCATCAGCAGCGGCACGATCGGGGTTGCCGGGGCGAGGTGCAAGAGAAACGGCAGCTGCATTTCGAGCGAGTGTTCGCGCGCGTGAGCGGCCGGACGCACATGAACCACCTCGGAGGCCGCGGCGATCGCCGAGGCGCATTCGGCGTCGACGGCCGCCAGGCCGAGCGGCGTGTCGAATCCTCCGGACGGGTAGAGCGAAACGCCCTCGAAGCCAGCGACGTGAGACGGTCCGACCAGCACAGCCACCTCGAATCGGCGCTGGCGCAGAAGCCGATACGCGTGGGCGGCGACCGGGCCCGAGTAGATGAGGCCGGCATGCGGGGCGATCAGGGCGACGAGATCGCCGTCAAGGTCGGGACCGCTGCGATCGGCCG